>JAOPWV010000069.1 GCA_025965475.1 Frankiales bacterium
CTGCGCAGCGAGTGCGATCGGCTCGTTGAGGGCCCCGATCGGTGGCGAGTAGACGTTCTCCATCGTGGCCAGGTCGCGCAGCGTGATGCCGGTGCGGACCGCCATCGCCAGGAAGTCAGCGCGCTCCTTGATGCCCTCGCCGCCCACCATCTGCGCGCCGATCAGCCGGAGCGTGCCCGGCTCGGCGAGCAGCTTGACCTTCACGGGCTTCATGTCCGGGTAGTACCGGGCCCGCGAGATGCCCTGCGCGACACCCATGACGAACGGGATGCCGAGCGCGGTCGCCAAGGTCTCGCTGAACGAGACCCCGCCGATCATCCACTTGCCGGCGACCATGCCCCAGGGGACGTAGACCGGCTGATAGGCCCGCGAACCGCCGGCGACGTTGACGCCGGCGACCTTGCCCTGCGAGTAGGCGTGGCTGCCGGACAGCCCCTGGATGGGGACGTTGGACACGCCGTGCGGGACCTCGATGCAGTCACCCGCCGCCCAGACGCCGGGTACCGAGGTGGCCATCGTCTCGTCCACGATGAACCCACCGGCCGTGCCCACCTTGAGGCCGGCAGCCTGACCGAGAGCGGTGTTCGGGACCTTGTGCGTCGCGACGACCAGGAGCTGGCAGGCGATCTCGCCCTCGGAGGTGCGGACCCCCCGGACGGCGCCGTTGGCGTCGCCGAGGATCTCCTCGAGCTTGGTGTTGAAGTGCAGCTGGACGCCCATCTCGACCCAGGAGTCCTCGACGGGCTTCGCGATGTCGGGGTCGGTGGCCATCGACAGCGCCCACGGGGTGGGGTCGACCAGATGGGTCTCGATCCCGCGATGCGCCAGCGCAGTCACCATCTCCAGCCCCAGCGGGCCGGCCTCCAGCACCACGGCGCTGCTCACGGAGTCGAGGACCTTGTCCCACTCCATCGCCTCGCGGATGTTCTTCATGTAGTAGATGCCCGAGAGGTCGTTGCCGGGCACGTCGGGCTTGCCGTAGTTCCAGCCGGTGCCGAGGACGAGGGCGTCGTAGTGCTCGGCACGACCGTCCACCGTGACGGTCTTGGCCGCGAAGTCGAGGTCGGTCACGACCGTCTCGTAGCGGATGTCGATCCCCTGGTCGGCGTACTGCTGCTTGGTCCCCAGGAACAGCCGCTCGAAGTCGGGGATCTCCTTGCCGTGCACGTAGGGGATGCCGCACGGGCTGTACGCGGCGTCCTGGTACTCGGTGAAGACCGTGACCTCGGCGCCAGGGTCGGTGCCCTTTGCCGCGCCCGCAGCTCCGATGCCGGCCGCCCCTCCGCCGACGATCACGATGCGCTGGGCCACAGAGGGTCTCCTTCGGCGGGCATGACCCGCATGGACGTTGATTATGGAATATGAGACGTCCACTATGTTGGACAGACGGGGTGCGTGGCGTCAAGCAGGGCACGCCGGAGTTTCTTCACGGCAGCATTGGATGACGCCCGCGGGACGCCCTCCCGGCGCGCTGCGCAACGCAGCCAAGTCAGGACCAGGACCGGTCCGACCGCTCGCCCGACCTGGCGGCACCGACGTTGGGCACTCAGTCGCTCCAGGGTCGAAAGCCGTTGCGGATGGTCACCCAGATCCTCGGCCCTCAGACCAGCACCAGTCGAACCTGAAGGTACAAACCAACATGTGCTCTGAGGTCGAGGGTCTTCTGGACCAGTTCTTCGGCGTCTCGGGCCTGCCCTTCGCCTATCCGACCGTGGGGAGAACCTCGGGCAGGTCGAGCAGGTGGCCCATCCGGTCCCGCTTGGTGCGCAGGTAGGAGACGTTCTCCGCGGTGACGTGGCTGGGTAGCGGCACCCGTCCGGCGATCGTGAGGCCGTAGCCCTCGAGTCCGGCACGCTTGGCCGGATTGTTGGTCAGCAGTCGCAGGGTGCGTACGCCCAGGTCGACCAGGATCTGCGCCCCGGTCCCGTAGTCGCGCGCGTCAGCGGGCAGGCCCAGGTACAGGTTGGCCTCGACCGTGTCCTGCCCGGCGTCCTGCAGTTGGTAGGCCTGCAGCTTGTGCAGCAGGCCGATGCCCCGGCCTTCGTGCCCGCGGATGTAGAGGACGACGCCGCGCCCCTCCTGCGCCACCGCACCCAGGGCGGCCTGCAGCTGCGGGCCGCAGTCGCAGCGCAGCGAGCCGAACACATCACCCGTGAGGCACTCGGAGTGCACCAGGACCAGGACGTCCTCGCCGTCGCCGATGTCGCCCATCACGAAGGCGACGTGCTCGCGCGCGTCGTACGAGGACCGGTAGCCGACGGCGGTGAACACGCCCGGGGTCAGCGGCACGGTCGCCTCGGCGACCCGCTCGACCAGCGTGTCGAAGCGCCTGCGGTAGGCGATGAGGTCGGCGATGGAGATCAGGCAGAGGCCATGCTCACGGGCGAACTCGCGCAGTTCCTCGCCGCGCGCCATGCCCGTCGGGTCCTGCTCGCTGACCAGCTCGCACAGCGTCCCGGAAGGGCGCAGCCCGGCGAGCACGGCGAGGTCGACGGCAGCTTCGGTGTGACCTGGCCGCCGCAGCACTCCCCCGTCCCGGGCGCGCAGTGGTACGACATGGCCTGGGCGCGCGAGGTCGACCGACATGGTCCCCTGGTCGGCGAGCAGCTGGATGGTGTGCGCCCGGTCCGCCGCCGAGATGCCGCTGGTCACGCCGTCGCGGGCGTCGACGGTGACGGTGTAGGCGGTGCCGCGACGGTCCTGGTTGACCCGGAACATCGGCGGCAGGTCGAGGCGGTCGGCATCGGCGTCGGTGACCGCGACGCAGATGTAGCCCGACGTATAGCGGACCATGAACGCGACCAGCTCGGGGGTGGCCAGCTCTGAGGCGAAGATGAGATCGCCTTCGTTCTCGCGGTCCTCGTCATCCACGACGATGACGGGCCGGCCGCTCTTGATGGCGGCGATCGCGGCGTCGACCGACGCCCACTGCGGGCCGGTGTCCAGCTCCTCGACGTGCAGCTGCGGGTTGCCCGTCATCAGCGGACCAGCGTCGTGAAGCCGGAGCGGTACCAGACGAGCGGCTGGTGCGCCATGTCGTCGTGCAACGCGAGCACGCGCAGGACGACGATGTCGTGGTCACCTGCTGCGTGGACGTTCTCCACGGAGCATTCGAGCAAGACGGGAGCCTCATCCAGGAAGACCGCGCCTGAGGGCACGGCGACGGAGGCGACCCCCGTCAGCCGGCCGTGGCGCTCCTTGCTCGCGAGCTGCCTCGCCTTCGGTGCGTGCGCCTCCCCCAGGACCGACACTCCCAGCGTCGGTGCCGTGGCGAGAACCGGCCAGGTGGTGGAGCTCCGCTGCACCGCGAACATGACCAGCGGCGGGTTCTGGGACACGCCGACGGTGAACGACGACACGACCATGACGGTCGGCGTGCCGTCGATGTCTGCGGCGACCGCCGCCACACCGGACGGGAAACCGGCGAACGCCTGCCGCAGAGCGGTCACGTCCGTGCCGACCGAAACGAGCATGGTGACGACCTTTCGGGGCGGGGAGCCTAAGCCTGTGGTGCCGGCGCGAGTACTTCTCGGGTGACGCGTACGAGCTGCACGCCGGCCCCTGCGAAGTTCACGAGGTCCGCGGCGGCAGCCGAGCCTTCGGCAGAGGCGAAGGCGACGTCTGCATGCGCTTCGTCGGCGAAGGTCATGCGGGCCACCACGTGGGCCTCCGGGATGTCCCCGTAGCCCCAGCTGAACTCCGCGAGCCCCGGCATCGCCCGGGACAGGGGCACGTGGACGGTGCGGTAGCGCACGTCGAACGCCGACGCATCCTCCGGTGGGGCGTAGATCGCAAAGACGTCGAACACGGCGACCCCTTCTCGTCCGCGGGCGGAGTCCGATCGGCCTCGGATACCGCAGGGGGACCGTAGTCCGCGCTGTAACGGCTATGCAAGACCTGATTCCGCTCTTTTCACGGGCGCCAGTGTCGTGTTACGTTCCGACGTGACGGGCGTCACTCCGCTGAGCGGGTGGCCCCACTGCCTCGTCTTCGTCAGCGCGTCTTCGTCAGATCCACTCCTCGAATGGAGCAGCTGTGACCGCGACCACTCCCCTTTCCGGTCTCCTCCCGGAAGCCGAGCGCTTCATCTCGCAGCCGGCGGTGCCGGCTGCAGCCGCGCACCACGACGGCCCGTGGATTCCTACACACGATCCGTCGACGGGACGGGAGATCACGCAGGTGGCCGCCTGTTCACCGCAGGAGGTCGACGCGGCCGTCCGCGCGGCGCACGACGCGTTCACCGTCTCGTGGGGGCGGATGTCGCCCGTTGCCCGGGAACGGGTGCTCCACCGTCTGGCGGACCTGATCGAGGAGCACGCTCTCGAGCTCGCGCAGTACGACGCGTTGGAGAGCGGCAAGCCGGTGGCCTTCGTCCAGGCCATCGACATCGGCCTTGCGGTGGAGCAGTTCCGGTACTACGCCGGCTGGCCGACGAAGATCACCGGCACCGTCGTACCGGTCGCAGATCCTTCTGCGCACGTGTACACCACGCGACGGCCGTACGGCGTCGTCGCCGCGATCACGCCGTGGAACTTCCCGTTGTGCCAGGCCGCCATCAAGATCGCCCCGGCCCTGGCGGCCGGAAACACCGTCGTCCTCAAGCCCTCGGAGCTGACGTCGCTGTCGACGCTCCGGCTGGCGGAGCTGGCGCTCGAGGCGGGGCTGCCGGAGGGAACCCTGTCCGTGATCACCGGCCCAGGGAGTGGGGCCGGAACGGCGCTGGTCACCCATGCGCTCGTGCCGGCGATCTCCTTCACCGGCTCGGAGGCGGTGGGCCGACACCTCGCGTCCCAGGCCGGCGCCGCGCTCAAGCACATCTCGCTCGAGCTGGGCGGAAAGAACCCGAACGTGATCTTTGCCGACGCCGACATCCAGGCGGCTGCGTCAGCGGCTGCCGCGACGGCCTTCTTCTACACCGGCCAGGTGTGTTTCGCCGGATCGCGGCTCCTGGTGCAGGAGAACGTCCTGGACGAGGTGCTGCAGGTGGTTCACGACCACGCCGCCGCGCTGGTGGTCGGACCCGGGCTGTCGGCCGACTCGACGATGGGGCCGCTGGTCTCCTCGGCGCATCGCGACAAGGTGCGCCGGTACGTCGACGAGGCCGCCCGCGCCGGAGCCGACATCACCACCGGCGGACATGACATCGGCGGCGAGCTCGCCGGCGGCTTCTTCTTCGAACCGACGGTGGTGCTCAATCCGACGGACGATTCGCCGGTCGCCTCGGAGGAGGTATTCGGGCCGGTGCTCGTCGTGCAGACCTTCAGCGACGAGGACGAGCTGCTTCGGCGGGCGAACGCCACGCCGTACGGCCTGACGGCGGGGCTCTGGACGCGTGATGTCGGCCGGGCTCACGCTCTTGCCGACCGGCTCGAGGCCGGCACGGTGTGGGTGAACACGTATGGCGACTTCAGCGCGTCAGCCCCGTGGGGCGGAGCCAAGGCCTCCGGCCTCGGCCGGGACTGCGGGCCGGACGGGCTCAACAAGTACCTGGAGACCAAGAGCGTCTGGGTTGCGGGGTGAGCCACCGCCGGTCAGGCCGGCTGGTACGGCAGCAGCGGCTTGTACAGCAGGTCCAGGTAGATGGACACGTCGACGGAGGCGACGCCGTCTATGGCGCGCACCTCGTTGTCGATGAGCGCCAGCAGGCTCTCGCGGTGCTCGCAGACCACCTCGGCCAGGACATCGCCCCGGCCGGCCGTGATCGCGACGTAGGAGACAGCGCCCAGCGCGGTCAGGCGTTCGGCGACATCGAGGGCTCGTGCTTCCGGAGCGAGCCGGATCGCGAGCCAGGCCGTTGCGGCGTACCCCAACGTGAGCGGGTTCGCGATGGACATGACCTTCACGACACCCGAGCTGGTCAGGCGCTGGAACCGCTGCCGGACCATCGTCTCCGAGACGCCCAGCCGCGCCGCTACGTCGCTGAAGGGGGTACGGCCGTCGAGGGCCAACTGCGTCACGATGGAGCGGTCGACCTCGTCCATGACGGTCGGCCGCACACCCGGCGTCGCCTTGAGACGCTCGGCATTGAAGCGGGCCTGCTGGTAGTGCAGCCGGAGATACGGCAGGACGTCCACGCCGGCTACGCCCGGCAGCGCACGGAACTTCGTGTCGACCAACGAGCGCAGCGCTGCGGAGTCCCGGCACAGCACCTCCACCTGCAGCGCAAACGGACCCGTCGTGACGGTGACGTAGTCGACCTCGGGCAGTTTCACGATCCGGGCCGCGAGCTCGTCAGTGCTCGCACCGTGGCCCAGGACCAGCCCCAGCAGGGCCATGGCGGCATAACCCAGCACTTCCGGATCCGTGACCGCAGCGATCTGCAGGACCCCGCGTTCCTGCAACCCCGCCACCTTGCGGCGGGCCGTCCGCTCGGTCACCCCGAGGCGCCGCGCCAACTCCGCGTAAGGGGCTCTGCCGTCCTCCTGGAGCAGGTCCACCAGCTGGAGCTCCACCGCGTCGAGCGCCGGTCCGGCGGGCGCAGTCCGCATGACCGATGGCTGCACCGGCACCGGCTCCCCCAGCGCCTCTCCCGGACGCGACTGCTTAGCGGGCTGCGCTGACACAGCCGCAATCTACAGCCAACGCGGAATGGCACAGCGCGACGCCCGAACTGCCCCTGCGTGACCCGCGCGGGGCGCCTCGACCGAAGGAGACAACAGACATGCGCGTAGGCCTGCTTCAGGAAGGCGACCTCGTTGGCACCGATGTCGCCAGCCGCTATCACCAGATGATCGAGGAGGTGCGCCTGGCCGACCGGATGGGCTTCAGCACCTGGGGAACTTCGGAGCAGCACTTCAGCCCGCCGCACTTCTCGGTCGCGGCCCCCGAGGTTCTCTACGCGGCCATTGCCGCCCAGACCGAGAACATCAAGCTGCGAACGATGGCCTCGGTACTGCTCAGCTGGAACCACCCCATCCTCATCGCGGAGCGCCTCGCCACTCTGGACATCGTCTCCCGGGGCCGCGCGGAGATCTGTACGGCCCGGAGCAACAACCTGCACACGCTCGCGGCCTTCGGGGTCGATCCGTCGACGACCCGCGCGCAGTGGGAGGACGGCATGGACCTTCTGATGAAGGCGATCAGCCAGCCCGTGGTGGAACACGACGGGCCCGTGTGGAAGGTGCCCAGCCGCGAGATGATGCCCACTCCGGTCACCAAGCCGCACCCGCCCGTCTCCGTCGCTGCATCGAGCGTCCAGTCCCACGGCAATGCGGGTACGCGCGGGATCGGCGTGATCACGTTCGACAACTACTTCGGCTTCGAGTACCTCGACGAGTGCCTGTCCGAGTACCGGACGACCTTCGACTCGAGCGACCACCAGCAGGTCATGGCACCGAACGACTACCGCGGCCTCTACGTCGCGACTGCGTTCTGCGCCCCCACCAAGGCTGAGGCGCTCGAGGTGGCCGGCGGCATCGCGAAGACCTATTTCGACTTCATCCTCGACCTCTACGTGCCGCTGGCCGACAACCCCGGCTACGAGTACCTCGAGCGCATCAAGCTGCTCATCGAGCACCGTGACGACATGGCGTGGCTGTGCGAGAACACCCCGGCTGTCATGATCGGCGATCCCGAGGACTTCATCCAGCGCATCAAGCAGCTGGAGTCGATGGGTATCGACGAGCTGCTGCTGCGCGTCGACGGCGTCGGGCACGACCAGATCATGCGCTGTCTCGAGCTGATCGGTCACGAGGTCATTCCGGTGGTCGACCCGACGGCCGGAGCTGTCCGGTGAACGCAGAGGACCGGCTCCACCGGGCCGGTGTCGACGGCGAACTCGACGGTCGGGCTGTGCTGGAGCACGACGCGGCGTCGGAGGCGACCGAACTGGCTCGCCGCTGCAGCTTGATCGAAGAACTGGACCTCCAAGGCCTGCCGCTGCTGCGGCGCGACTACGTGACTCTCGTCGTCGCGACCGTGCTCATCCCGATCGTCCTCATCATCGTTGGGAACCTGAAATGAGCGCGCACGAGACCTCGGCCCAGCACGCGGCCCTGCAGAACGGCTGGCCGCAGACGCGTCAGGAGCGTCACTGGAGCGGCACGAACATCTTCGGGACAGCGATCGCCACCGCGATCGCGACCTGGTGCTTCATCATCGGCGGCTTCGTCAGTTTCTATCTTGCCGCCGCGCCGGGCACGCTCGCTGTCCTGGCCGGTTCGCTGATCGGCATGCTGTTCATCGTGCTGGCGCTGCTGCCCGTATGCGGCAAGTACGGGATCGACTCAGCGGTCTCGACCCGCCCGCAGTTCGGCGTGCGCGGCTCGCTCTTGTCCGTCGTCCTGATCTACGGCTCGACGCTCGGCTGGAACATCATCCTGTTCATCTTCATGGGCCGCGCGACCAACTCGATCCTCAAGGGGTTCGGGGTGCATCCCCCCGGGTGGGTCACCGGCGCCGCCGGCGTGGCGGGCATCCTGCTCGCCCTGCTGGCCCTACGGCGAGGGCCCGAGTCGCTGAAGGACTTCGGGCCCCCGATCGCCGTTCTGACTCTGGTGCTGGGCGTCGTGGTGATGTACCTGCTGGTCCACAAACTGGGCGTCCAGAAGCTGCTCCATGCTCATGCGGTGGCGCCTGCGGCATCGCGCCGGGTGAACTGGGCCAGTGGCGTCGAGGTACTCGTCGCCTCCAACCTGTCGTGGTGGGCGTACACCGGCGGCATCGTCCGGAACGGCCCGTCGGCCCGGAAGGCGATGTGGCCGCTGATCACCGGTCTGGGGCTCGGCGTGGGCGTCGGCTCGCTCGCCGGTTTCTACGCCGGCCTGGTGATCCCGACGTCGGGCGGTGACCCCACCCAGTTCCTGATCCAGACGGGCGGCAACGTCATCGGGGTCATCCTGCTCGTCTTCGTGATCATCGCCGACTTGGGCACGGTGGTGGTGGGGGTCTACTCGTCCGCCATCGGCTTGCGTCAGGTGGCCGGCGTGTCGAAGCTCTCGTGGAACGCGACGACGCTGCTGGCGGTCCTTCCTGCGTTCGTCATCGTCGGGATCTTCCCCGACCAGGTCTTCGACCGCTTCGGAACCTTCCTCGCCTTCCTCGGGGTGTGCTTCGGTCCGGTCTGCGGCATCCAGATCGCCGACTACTTCCTGCTTCGCCGTCAGACGCTGGATGCGCACGGCCTGTATGACCGGACGCGTGCCGGCGCCTACCGGTACTGGGCGGGCTTCAATCCGGTCGGCTTCGTGTCCTTCGCCGCGGGCGTCGTGGTGTATCTCTATCTGCTCGACCCGGTGACGTATTCGTCTCGCACGCCGTTCGAGTTCCTGGGGGCGTCGATCCCCTCGGTGTTCGTCGCCGGGCTCGTCTACTACGTCGGCACCCGGCTGGTCCTCGTTCCAGCGCGTCGCGGCGGTTACGAGCACCTCGAGCCTGCCGGCCGTGCGCTGCGCAGCCAGCGTCGTATCGGCCCGGACCCGCAACCGGGAGCGGCTTCCACGGCCACGGTGCCGGACACCCTGTGAGCTCCGGAGGGACCCCGGCCGACACCGTCCTCGTCGGCCGGGCGATCACGATGAGCCCAGCTCATGACCGGCTGGGTCCCGTGGCGGTCGGCATACGGGACGGGCTCATCTCCGCCGTGGTGCCGGCCGAGCGGCGCGACACACTGATCGGGCCAGGGACGGCCGTGGTCGAGGCCGGCGATGGCGTGATCCTGCCGGGCTTCGTGGACCCGCACGTGCACTCCGAAGTCGCTGCTCGCACGCGCTCCCTGACGGTTGACTGCCGAGCCCCAGGGTGCCGAAGCATCGCCGACGTCCTCGACCTGCTCACGTCGGCCCTGCCGCAGGCGCGGGACGGCTGGCTCGTGGGCGAGGCGAACCTCTTCTTCGACCGCAAGCTGACCGATGGCAGATTTCCCACCCGCCAGGAACTCGACAGCGTGAGCCGGTCGGTGGCCATCGCGCTGCGCTGCGGTGGACACCTGAGCGTGTTGAACTCCAAGGCCCTGGAGCTGGCCGGCATCGACAGCTGCTATGAGGCGGCGAACTACAGCATCACCGGTCTGCCTACGGTCGAGCGCGACTCCTCAGGGGCACCCACCGGCGTGGTCAAGGAGATGGACAATCTCTTGCCGTTGCCCGATCTCGACGCGGGAGAACTGCGACGCGCCATCGAAGAGGGCGTCACTGACCTCTTCACCCGCCACGGGGTGACCACGCTCGGAGAGATCTCCGAGACGGCGGCCGGTATCCGGTGTTACGACGCCGCCCTGGCGTCCGGAGCAGTTGCCGCCCGCATGCACTTCTACCTCTGGGTTCCCGGTACGACCACCCTCGACGAAGCCTGCCGGCACCCTGACTGGCTCACCTTCACGGTGGGGCGGGAGCTCGCCCGCATCCAGGGCGTCAAGATGTTCAGCGACGGCGGGTACTCCGCCGCCTCGGCCGCCATGAAACGTCCCTATGTGCTGCCCGAGCTCGGCCCGGACCATCACGGACACGTCGCGCTCAGCCGCGAGCAGTTGATCGACGCGCTACGGCGCACCGCAGCTGCCGGGCTGCAGCTCGCCGTACATGCCAACGGCGACCGGGCCCAGGAAGCGGTGTGCGACGCCTTTGCGGAGGTCTTGCCCGACGTACGGGGCGCGCAGCCAGCGCCCCGGATCGAGCACGCCGGCAACTTCATACCCGACTATGCCGGCACCACTGCCGCCTGGCGCCGGGCCGGCATCATCCCCTGTCCCCAGCCGGTCTTCATCCGGAACTTCGGGGAGTTCGTCCCCGGGTACGTCGGCGCCTACGCGCGCCGCGGCCAGTTCCCGTTCCGTCGGCTGCTCGACGACGGCTGGCCGATATCGGCCAGCTCAGACGTGTGGATCGGCTCGGACCAGGGGCAGACGAACCCGTTCCTCAGCATCGCCAGCTGCGTGGCGCGGGCCGACTTCCACGGCAATCCCCTCGAGCCCGATCAGGCGATCACGGTCGATGAGGCCTTGAGAATGCACACGCTTCACGCGGCAGCCGCGCTCGGCGAGGAGGGCACGCGCGGATCGATCGAGCCCGGCAAGTTCGCGGACATCATCGTGGTCGACCGGGATCCTCGGACGTGCCCGCCGGAGGCACTGCCGGACGTGCGGGTCGAGCAGGTCTACCTGGGCGGCCGGCTCGTCCACCAACAGGCCACGGTCTGACGCGTACGCCATCGGCCGGGGTCCGTCAGACCTGGTCGGGAGGCAGTTCGCCGTACGCCACGACGGAGAGGAACTTGATCGGGAGCCGCACCAACCGCTCGGGCCCGTGCACCCCCTCGCCGTCGAGCTGCAGCGCGTCGCCGGGCGACATCGGGTAGCTGCTGTCCCCATGCCCGTAGACCATCTCCCCTTCGAGCATGTACAGCAGCTCGGTCCCAGGGTGCTGGAACAGCGGGAACTCCTCACTCACCTCGGTCAGGGTGACCAGGTGCGCTTCCATGCGCTTGTGCGACCCGCGCAGCGCGCCCAGCAGGGTGTAGTCGTGCCCTACCCGGGTGCCTCGTTGGACGATCCGGGCCCCCGCACCGGCCGGCGTGTAGACAGCCTCACGGGCGGTGTCAGCGCCGCGGAACAGCGCGGTCACCGGCACTTCGAAGGCGTCCGCCAGCCTGGCGACCGTCGTCAGACTGCAGGAGATGGAGGCGTTCTCGATCTTGGAGAGCATCGCCTTCGACACGCCGGTCCGGACCGCCAGGTCCGCCAACGTCAGACGCGACGACAGGCGCAGGCGCCGCACCTCGTTCGCGATGGCCCGCTCGAGGCGACGTTCCTCGGGGGGGCGCTCCTCGATCTCGCGGGCGGCGGGGCCATGTCCGGTCGTCTGCTCGCGGTGCGGGGCCGCCTTCTCACGCGAGCCGCCCATGGAAGGCATCGTAGAGCCAGGGCGTCCCTCGCGGTGACCGGCACGCGGAGCAACGTCGGTTCGCCGGGGCTGACCCTTCGTGTCAGCCGCCGTCGGACACGAGAAGGGCCTCCAGACAGTCGGCCAGGGCAACCGCACCGCGTTCCGCGTCCTCGTCCTCGACGTACTCCTCAGGAGAATGCGATACACCGGTCGGGTTCCGTACGAAGAGCATGGCCGTCGGCACGTGCGGAGCGAGGACGCCGGCGTCGTGCCCTGCGCCCGTCTCGAGAACTGGAGCATGAGGTAGTACCGCGGACAGGCGCTGGCGCAACGGGCTGCTGAAGTGGACGGTCCCGCTGTACGACTCCTCGCTCAACGACGCCGTACAGCCCTCCTCGGCGGCGATGACCCGCGCCCGGGCGTGCAGGTCCTCGACGAGCGCAGCAGTCGCCGCGTCGTCCGGATGCCGGACGTCCAACCAGAGGTCGACCCGCGAGGCGATCACGTTCGTGCCCCCTGGGACGGGCGCGACCCGCCCCACCGTGGCCCTCGCCCCCTTCTGGGCGGCTGCACCGTCACGGATGGCGACGATGGTTCGCGCAGCCGCGACCATGGGGTCGCGACGGTCGGCCATGAGCGTCGTTCCCGCGTGGTTCCCCTGGCCGGAGACGGTGAGCTTCCACCGGCCATGACCAAGGATCGACGACCCGACAGCAACCGGCTCGCCGACATCGATGAGGCTGCGCCCCTGCTCCACGTGCAGCTCGACGAACGCCCCTATCCGTCGCAGGGCCTCGTCGTCACGACCCAGACGGTCGGGGTCGACACCCGACGCGGCGCAGACGTCGGCGAACGTGTCCCCCTGTTGATCGCGAAGGTTCCGCGCGCGGTCCGGGTCGATCGCACCGGCCATCAGGCGCGAACCCAGGCAGGCGACGCCGAACCTCGAACCCTCTTCCTCGCCGAAGACAGCGATGGCCAGCGCCCGGCGGGGGGTGGTGCCCCGCGTCACCAGGTGGTCCACGGCGGCGAGCGCGGAGGCGACTCCGAGAGGACCGTCGAACTGTCCGCCACCCGGTACGGAGTCGAGGTGGCTCCCCGTCACGACAGAACCCTCCAGGGGATGTCCCCGGGGATTCCACCAGGCCCAGATCGTCCCGTTGCGGTCGGTGGTGACCTCGAGGCCGCGCGCCGAGGCGGCTCCGGCAAACCACTGCCGGAGGTCCTGCTCGGCGGTCGAGAACACGGGCCGCGAGTAGCCACCGCGGACCGGATCGATTCCGGTGGAGGCGATCTCCCGAAGAAGACCGGCCGCCGAGCCGGAGCCGGGCGCGCGGATCGGGCCCTCAGGCATCGACGGTCACGTCCGGTTGCGGGGACCGCGAACTGCCGCCGTCCCCGCAGTTCTCTGGGAGGATGCGTACGTGCATCGCGCCGGGGACGAAGCGACTTCCATGGTCCTTCCCTTCGAGCTGTTGACCCCGAGCGCCTGGCGCAACGGAGGTGGTGTCACACGTGAGGTCGTCGCCTCCCGGAAACCGGAGTGGCGGCTGAGCATCGCCTCCCTTCAGGAGAGCGGCCCCTTCTCGTTCTTCCCAGGCCTGGACCGCACCTTCCTCCTCGCGTCGGGCGGCGGGGTGACGCTCCACGTCGACGCGTCGGCACACCCTCTTGCCTTCGGGCAGTGCCTTGCCTTCGGAGGTGAATCCACGGTGGTCGCGGACGTTCCGCCGGAAGGTGGGGTCGGCGTGAACCTGATGGTTCGCCGCGACCACGGCGTCGGGACCATCCGCGTGCTCCCCGTGGCGGGAAGCGCCGATATGGCCGCGCGCGGGCTCCGGGCTGTGGTTGTCCTGACGGGTGAGTTGGCACTCGCTGACGGATCGCGACTGGCTCCGCTGCATTCGCTGGTCCACCTCCCGCCGTCGATCAGCCTCGTCGGCGAGGGGACGGTCGCGCAGGTGATCGTCAACGCATCTCACCGGCCCCCTCGTACGGATGCAGGCTGATCAGCGGGTCGTTCTCCGCGAACCGGGAGTACCGAAAGTCGTCGGGATCGACGTTCGGCAGCTGCGTCGAACCCTCGAGCAGGAGGTCGGCGACGAGCGTGCCGACCGCCGGCGAGATCTTGAACCCGTGGCCCGAGAACCCGGTGGCCAGGAACAGGCCGGCGACCGGCGACGGGCCGATGATGGGGTTGTAGTCGGGCGTGACGTCGTACGCCCCGACGTAGGAGCTGGTGATCCGGGGGTCGGGCATGCTCGGCAACCGGTGCTCGAGTTTGCCGATGTTCTTCTCGATCGCCTTCTCGTCCGCGCGGTTGACGTAGTTGTCCGGGTCGATGTACTCCGGTGCGGCGTGATCGCTGTTTCCCACGAGCAGCTCACCGTTGGGCTCGCGGCAGAGGTACTGCAGACCAGCCAGATCCGACAGCACCGGTACCTCCGGCGTGGGCTCCCCCTGGTGGATCAGCACGAGCTGGGCGCGTTGCGCCTTGACGGGGATGTCGACGCCGACGCCGGCGGCCAGTTCAGGCGCCCACGGACCGGTCGCCAGGATGACGTGGTCGGCATGCACCTCGTCGCCGTTGGCCAGCACTGCTCCGTGGACCCAGCCGCCGGAGCCCTGGAGCAGGGACGCCACCCGGGCTCCCTGACGGATCTTGACGCCGAGCTTGCGAGCGGACGCAGCGAACGCCATTCCCGTGATGTAGGCCTCGCCACGCCCGGACAGCGGCTCGTACGCGAAGGCCGCGAAGTCATCGAGGTTCATGCCGGGCCAGAGCTCGGCCATCTTGTCGTGGGCGATGAAGTCCACGGCGATACCGAGGTCCCGCTGCATGGCGACGTTCGCCTCGAGAGGTGCGACGTTGTTCTCCCCCACGCCCACGACGTAGCCGCACGGCCGGAACGCCATGTCGTCTCCGAAGATCTCGGTCGCCCGGGTGAAGACGTCGACGCCGTACCAGGACATCGCGGCGAGCGACGGGGTGCCGTAGTGGCAACGGACGACGCCGCTGGACTTGCCGGTCATTCCCGAGCACAGCGTGCTGCGTTCGAGGACCAGGACGTCGGTCTCCCCGCGGTCGGCCAGCGACCAGGCGATGGCAAGGCCCTCGAGACCCCCGCCGATGATCAGGAACTTCGTCGTCTCAGCCATGGTCTTCTCTCGTCGTTGCGTGTCCCGCGGGCCGAGGTGCTGCTGGGCCAGCCGTCACAGGCCCGCACCGGGAATCCAGCTGGTGCCCGCCAGCGGTACTCGTGCCATGGCAGCCGCCTCGATGGTGAGCGCGACCAGATCCTCGGGCTCGAGGTGCTGCAGGTGCGACTTCCCGCAGGCCCGGGCGATGGTCTGCGCCTCCATCGTCAGGACGCGCAGGTAGTTCGCGACCCGGCGTCCGCCGGCGACGGGGTCGAGCCGGGCGGACAGCTCGGGGTCCTGCGTCGTGATACCGGCGGGGTCGCGACCGTCCTGAAAGTCGTCGTAGAAACCGGCAGCAGAGCCGAGAGCCGCGTACTCGGCGGCGTGGCGCGGATGGTTGTCCCCCAGTGCGATAAGGGCAGCCGTCCCGATCGCGACTGCGTCGGCCCCCAGCGCCATCGCCTTGGCGACGTCGGCGCCCGTCCGGATCCCCCCTGACACGATCAGCTGTACCTGCCGGTGCATGCCCAGCTCCTGCAGCGCCTGGACCGCCTGCGGGAGCGCGGCGAGCGTCGGAATGCCGACGTGCTCGATGAAGACGTCCTGCGTCGCCGCCGTACCGCCCTGCATCCCGTCGACGACCACCACATCGGCTCCCGCCGCGACGGCGAGCTTGACGTCGTAGTACGTGCGCGTCGCACCGACCTTGACGTAGATCGGCTTCTCCCAGTCGGTGATCTCGCGCAGCTCGAGGATCTTGATCGCCAGGTCGTCGGGCCCCGTCCAGTCCGGGTGCCGGCAGGCGGAGCGCTGGTCGATGCCTGGCGGCAGCGTCCGCATGGCCGCGACCCGGTCCGAGATCTTCTGGCCGAGCAGCATCCCGCCGCCGCCGGGCTTCGCGCCCTGGCCGAGGACGACCTCGATGGCGTCGGCCTTGCGCAGGTCGGTCGGGTTCATGCCGTAGCGGGACGGGAGGTACTGGTACACAAGGTGTTTCGACTGGCCGCGCTCCTCCGGGGTCATCCCACCGTCGCCGGTGGTCGTCGAGGTACCGACCTCGCTGGCGCCTCGCCCCAACGCCTCCTTCGCCTGGGCGGACAGCGCGCCGAAGCTCATTCCGGCGATCGTGACGGGCGTCGCGAGCCGCAGCGGGTACTTCGCGTGGCGGTCGCCCAGGGTGACGTCGGTGCCGCACCTCTCGCGGTAGCCCTCGAGCGGGTAGCGGGACATGGACGCACCGAGGAACAGCAGGTCGTCGAAGTGGGGCAACCGGCGTTTGGCGCCCCACCCGCGGATGTCGTACACCCCGGTCTCGGCAGCCCGCTGGATGCCGGCGATCGTGGCGCGGTCAAAGGTCGCCGACTCGCGGAGGCCGAGGACGCTGGGGTCGGTCACGAAGGCTCCTAGTACGCGGCGGAGTTGTGGGCGGCGAAGTGGTAGAGGGTGCGGCCGGAGCCGTAGCGCCGGAAGGCGCGGGGGTCGTGGTCCAGCCGCGCGGCCGTCAGGAGCGCCGCCAGCTCTGCCAGGTGCTCGTCGCGCATGGGCTTCTCGATGCAGTCGGCGCCCAGGGCGCCGACCTTGCCGCGCACGTAGATGCGGGCCTCGTACACGGAGTCCCCCAGGTCGTCGCCCGCGTCGCCGCAGACGACCAGCCGTCCCGCCTGTGCCATGAAGGCGCTCATCGGGCCGATGTCGCCTCCGACGACGATGTCGATGCCCTTCATCGAGATCCCGCAACGCATGGACGCGGAGCCCTCGATGACCAACAGCCCGCCGTGTCCGGTGGCCCCGGCCGACTGTGAGGCGTCCCCGCGGATGCGGACACTGCCGGACATCATGTTCTCCGCAACGCCCGTGCCCACGTTGCCGTGCACGACGATCTGCCCGCCGTCGTTCATCCCGGCGCAGTAGTAGCCGGCGTGTCCGCGGATGTCGACGGTCAGTGCCTGGTCGATGCCTGCTGCGATGGCATGGGCCCCTTGCGGCTGCAGCACCTCGTACGCCGCCGCGCTCGGGTGGTGCAGTTCGTTGTTGAGAGCACGCACCGTCGCGACGGACACGTCGATGGACACGAGTCGCTCCAGCGGAGGCGGGCCGGCGTGGTTCGGCGGTGTGGCGTCCGTTGTCAGCGGTTCCATGCGTAGACCTTCTCGGGCTCGGGCTCGTAGATGCGGGCGTGGTCGATGCCGGGAAGGTCTGCAAGGGCACGGAACTCGGACGCCATCGCCACCCAGGCATCGGTCTCCGCGATGACCGCGGGCTTGCAGGCGATCGCGTCGCGCACGACGGCGAACCCGTCCTTGCTGGTCACGAGAAGGGTGTAGAAGCCGTCGAAGCGTTCGCAGAGCAACCGGAGCGCCTCGTCCAGGTCGTCGCCCTGCGCCAGTCGTGAGGCGACGAACCGCGCGCCGACCTCGGAGTCGTTCTCGGAGTCGAAGGACGCCCCGTCCGCGATCAGCTCGCGGCGGATCGTCGCGTGGTTGGCGAAGGAACCGTTGTGCACGAGGCACTGGTCCGGACCGACCGAGAACGGGTGGCAGCCCTGCGGCGTCACGGCGGACTCGGTCGCCATCCGGGTATGGGCCAGGCCCTGCCAGCCTTGCGCGTGAGCCAGGTCGTAGGTCTTCGCCAGTGCCCGGGGGTGGCCGATGCCCTTGTAGACCGTCAGGTCCGTACCCGAGCCGACCACCAGGGCAGCGGGTGCGGCGACGCGCACCGCCGCAACCAGCTCGTCCACACTGACCGGCGCAGCGAGCACGGTGGTGTCGCCCGCCTCTGTCGACATCACGTCCGGCTGTCCGGCCAGAAGCTTCCGCAGCGCCTCGGGCAGGCCCAGCGGCGCGCCGAGGAGGCTGACAGCGGCGTACCCCTCCGGACAGCGGCGCTGGTCGCCGTACACGGCCACACCGGCCGAGTCGGGACCGCGTTCGACGACCTGACAGAGCATCGTCTCCAGCAGGCCGCCGAGACGGGGGTAGAGCGCGGGGTCGCGTAGGTGCAGACCGACGATGCCGCACACGGGCCGGCTCCTTTCTTCTCTTCGTGAGCGATCTCGGGCGAGCGCGATGTCCGGCGCGGTCAGAACGCAGTCAGGTATCGGTCGTGCTCCCACGTGCCGACGGTGGCGTGCCAGGCGAAGAACTCCTCGCGCTTGAGTGCGACGAAGTAGTCCGCGATCCCGGGCCCGGCGCAGTCCAGGGCACCGCTGACGACGGCGTCGGCGCCCAGCGCGTCGACCGCGTGCAGGAGGGTCGGAGGGAGCTCCGGGCGCTGTGGTGCGTCGGGTCCCGTTCCGGGCGTGCCGGGGTTGAGGCGACGCTCGATGCCGTCCATGCCGGCGGCGAGGGTCGCAGCGAGCGCGAGATACGGGTTCGCGGAACCGTCGCCGCCGCGGAGCTCGATGCGGTGGTGGTCCGGGATCCTCACGTAGTGCGTGCGGTCGTTGCCGCCGAAGCTCGCCCGGCGAGGTGACCAGGTCGCCCCGGAGCGCGTGGACGTTGCGCCGGTGCGCTTGTAGGAGTTGACGGTCGGCGCGAGCACGGATTGAAGTCCGGGCGCGTGGTCCAGGATCCCCGCCATGAACTGGTAGGCGATTTCCGAGAGACCGAAACCGTGCTCGTCGGCATCCGTTGCAGGAAACAGGCTGGCCCCGTCCCGCCACAGCGACAGGTGGAAGTGCATCCCGGACCCGGTGCGGTCGGCGAACGGCTTGGGCATGTACGTCGCCGTCATGCCGCGCTGCTCAGCGAGCATCGAGATCAGGTAGCGCGCGGTGATGACCCGGTCGGCCGTCGTCAGGGCGTCCGCGTAGGCGAAGTTCTGCTCGAACTGACCGTTGGCGTCTTCGTGATCGTTCGCGTAGTTGCCCCAGCCGAGGGCGTTCATCGCGCTGGAGACGGCGGTCAGGTGTTCGTACATCCGGGTCAGCCCGCGCGCGTCGTAGCAGGGGCGCTCGGCGACATCGAGTGCATCGGCAGGCACGAGCTTGCCCTGCGCGTCCCGCGACACCAGGAAGTACTCCACCTCGGCGCCGGCGAACAGCTCCAGCTGCGCCGCCCGTGCCTTCGCGAGCATCGACTTGAGGATCACCCGCGGGGCAAACGGCCAAGGCCGGCCCTCCACGTGCGGGTCGCAGTGCACCAGCGCAAGACCGTCCCGGACCCACGGGATCGGCGTGTAGCTCCCGAGGTCGGGCATCGCGACCAGATCCGGATCACTGGGCTGCTGGCCGATCGCACCGACCGCATAGCCGGCGAATCCGACGCCCGCCTCCTGCAGCTCGGCTGCGGCTTCGACCGGGACGAGCTTGGCGCACGGCTTCCCGGTCAGATCGACGAACACCGCCAGCAGGAAGCGGACCCCGTCCTTCTTGGCCCGCGTCGCGAGGTCGTCCTGCGCCGAGGTCAGGGATGAGCGATCGGTGGTGCCCGGTGACAGAGCCGCCGCGTCAATCGTCATGTGCATCCTTCGGCCGGTCAGTGAGGGAGACGACGGGTCACGCAGCGAGCCGACGGTTCGGGCTGCGGTACGCACCGCCCTGCCCTCCCGACGGTCATATCCTGGTGCGAAACACTGTCTCTGGTCAAGAGACAACGCGCGTCGGCCTGCTGACGCCCCTGACGGCGCAGCCTGCCGGGAGCCGAGGCCCCTGGCGACGCAGATTCGGGATTTGACGGCCATTTCAACCGCAGGTACTGGTCGACAGGTGACAAAGAGCAGCATCTGCGGATACGGTTCCGGTCATGCAAGTGTTCCGGATCAGCGAGGCCGCCACGCTGCTCGGCGTCAGCGACGACACCCTGCGCCGCTGGGCGGACGCCGGGCGGGTGCCCACCACGCAGGACGCATCGGGCCGGCGGGCGATCGACGGCCCCGCACTGGCCCGGTTCGCGGAGGAGATCGCCGCCGTCACCGAGCGGGCGCCCGCACGGCCGGTCGTGTCCGAGTCGGCCCGCAACCGCTTCCTCGGCCTGGTCACCAACGTCAAGCGGGACACCGTGATGGCGCAGGTGGAGATCCAGGCCGGCCCGCACCGCATCGTCTCGCTGATGAGCCGCGAGGCCGCCGACGAGCTCGGCCTGGAGCCAGGGGTGCTGGCGGTCGCGGCCGTGAAGTCGACCAGCGTGGTCGTCGAAGTCCCCGCCCCGTCCTGACGTTCCCGACCATCCCGCAGGAGAAGACCGTGCGCCGCCTTTCCGTACCGCTCACCGCTCTCGCCGCCGCCGCCGGGCTGCTCGCCGGCTGCGGTGGATCCACCGGCTCGCAGGCGACGAGCAAACCGGCGAACGCGTCGGCATCGGTGACGGGCACCGTCAACGTGTTCGCGGCGGCGTCGCTGCAGAAGGCGTTCACGAAGCTGGGCGCCCAGTTCGAGGCGGCCCACCCGGGTACGAAGGTGGTCTTCAACTTCGGCCCGAGCTCCGGGCTGGCCCAGCAGATCGGTCAGGGCGCCCCGGCGGACGTGTTCGCCTCGGCGAGCACCAAGAACATGGACCAGGTCGTGTCCGGCGGCGAGGCGGCGAAGCCGACGAACTTCGTGGCGAACAGGATGCAGATCGCGGTGCCGCCGAAGAACCCCGCGGGCATCACCACGGTCGCCGACCTGGCCGAGAAGGGCGTCAAGGTCGCGCTGTGCCAGGCACAGGTGCCGTGCGGAGCGACGGCGCTCAAGGTGTTCGACAAGGCGAAGGTCACGGTCACCCCGGTCACCCAGGAGGTCGATGTGAAGGCGACCCTGAGCAAGGTCAGCCTCGGCGAGGTGGACGCCGGAGTCGTCTACGTCACCGACGTCCTGTCCGCCGGCGACAAGGTCAAGGGCATCGCGATCCCGGACGACGTCAACGCCTCGACCATCTACCCGATCGCGACGCTGACCGGGTCGAAGAACGCCGCCACCGCGCAGGCGTTCGTCGACTACGTCCTGTCCCCCGACGGGCTCGCGGTGCTGACCGCCGCCGGGTTCGCCAAGCCGTAACCGGGTTCGAGCGAGGTACCGCACGACGACCAGGCAGGCTGTCCGGCATGAGCGCACGACCCGACCGCACCCGGGCCACACCGTCCGGCGCACCGCGGCCCAGGGATCCACGGCGGGTCGCCGACCCGTCGCAGCGGGGCGGGGTCCCGTGGCCCCTCGGGCTGCCCGCGCTGGTCACCGTCGCGTTCCTGCTGCTGCCCCTGGCCGGACTGCTGGTCCGCGCCCCGTGGCGCAGCCTCGGCCGGCTCCTCGTCGAGAGCCAGGTCGTCGACGCCCTGCGTCTGTCCCTCATCTGCGCCAGCGCCGCGACTGTCCTGTCCCTGCTGTTCGGGGTGCCGCTGGCATGGGTGCTGGCCCGGGCCACCTTCCGCGGCCGAGGGCTGCTGCGGGCTGCGGTCACGCTGCCGCTGGTGCTGCCGCCCGTCGTCGGCGGTGTCGCCCTGCTGCTCGCGTTCGGCCGGCGCGGCATCGTCGGGCAGTACCTCGACTCCTGGTTCGGGATCACCCTTCCGTTCAGCACGGTGGGCGTCGTGATCGCCGAGACGTTCGTCGCGATGCCCTTCCTCATCGTCACGGTCGAGGGCGCCTTCCGTACCGCCGATCGCGGCTACGAGGAGGCAGCCGCGACCCTGGGTGCGTCCCGGCTGACCGTGTTCCGGCGCGTCACCCTGCCTCTCATCGGCCCGTCGCTGGTGGCCGGCTCGGTGCTGTGCTGGGCCCGGGCGCTGGGTGAGTTCGGGGCCACCATCACCTTCGCCGGCAACTTCCCCGGCCGCACCCAGACGATGCCGATCGCGGTGTACCTCGCGCTCGAGAGCGATCCGGAGGCGGCCATCGCCCTGTCCCTGGTCCTGCTCGCCGTCTCCATCGCCGTGCTGGTCGGGCTGCGTGACCGTTGGCTGAACACGGGGACCGCGGCATGAGCCTGACGGACGTGGGCGTGGCCGCCGCAGGGCTGGACGTCGCTGTCGCCGTGCAGCGCGGCGCCTTCCGCCTCCAGGTGGCGGCCACGGTGGCGCCAGGCGAGGTGCTCGGTGTGCTCGGCCCCAACGGCGCCGGCAAGACCACGCTGCTGCGCGTCCTCGCCGGGCTGGCAGCGGTCACCGAGGGCAGCATCCGCCTCGGCGGCACGGTCCTCGACGATGCCGCGAACGGCACGTTCGTGCCCGCCGAGCAGCGCCCCGTCGGCCTGGTGTTCCAGAACTACCGGCTCTTCCCCCACCTGAGCGTTCGCGACAACGTCGCGTTCGCCGCCCGCTCCCGCGGCGCCCGGCGCGGGGATGCCCGCCGGCACGCCGACCGGTTCCTCCAGCAGCTGGACCTGACCGGGCTCGCCACCCGCAAGCCGGCCCAGCTGTCCGGCGGGCAGGCACAACGGGTCGCCCTCGCCCGAGCGCTGGCCGCCGACCCCGCGATGCTGCTGCTCGACGAGCCGCTTGCCGCCCTTGACGCCCGTACCCGGCTGGAGGTCCGGACCGAGCTGCGCCGCCATCTCGCCGACTTCCCCGGCCCCGTCCTGCTCGTCACGCACGACCCGCTCGAGGCGATGGTCATGACCGACCGGCTGCTGGTGATCGAGGACGGGCACGTGGTGCAACACGGCACCCCGGCGCAGGTCGCCAGACGGCCGGCGACCCAGTACGTCGCACGCCTCGTGGGGCTCAACCTCTATCCGGGGACTGTCGCCTCCACGGACGGGACGGTCCGGTTGGCCGCCGGCGGCACGCTCACCGCAGCGTCCAGCGACCCGCTGCCGCACACAGGGACGGACGTCCTCGTCGCGGTGCGCCCGTCAGCGATCGCGGTCCACACCGACCGTCCGGCCTCCGCCAGCCCCCGCAACGTGTGGCCCGGAGCCGTCGCCGGCCTGGAACTGCTCGGCGACCGCGTCCGCGTCCAGGTCGAGGGCCACCCCGGTGCCCTGGTCGACCTCACCGCCGCGTCGGTCGCCGACCTCGACCTGCGCCCCGGCCTGTCCGTGTGGCTGTCGGCCAAGGCAACCGAGGTCGACGTCTATCCCGACCCCCACGTGCGGCCCGGGCCGGTCGGGGAACCGGTCCCGGCGCCGTAAAGCTCCGCCTGACGACACAGGCCGCGCCGGACACCTCGACGTGAGGGTCGGCGCGGCCTGAGTGTCAGGGCTGGCGGTGGAGGCTCAGACGTCCGGGCCGTAGAGACCGAAGTGCAGCGCCGGGTCCGCGGGGTCCCAGGTGTTGTGCTGCTGCGCGCGGGCGCCCATGTCGCGCACCCGGTCCAGCAAGGCGTGGCCCAGCTGCAGCTGACCGGGCTCCCATGCCTTGAGGCCGATCGGCACGTCGCCGGCGGAGGCCCGCAAGGCGTCGGCGAGCGCCCACGCGTCGGACGCGACCTTGGCGGTACCGGCCGCGGCGTGCGGACGCGCCGCGAAGGCGGCATCGCCGATGAGGGCGACCCGGCCGAAGGCCATCCGGTCGATCTCGATGTCGAGCACCGGCTGGATGTACGGCTCGGCGGTGCGCCGGACCAGCTCGGCGGCGGCCGGCGACAGCTCGGTCAGCGCGGCCTCCTTCAGCTCCGCGACGTACCGGTCCTGCACCTGACCGGGGTGGACCGAGACCGCGGCCGGGAAGCCCCGCTTGTCGGTGAGCATCTCGTCGAGCTCCGGGCCGCCGGTCACGTTGCGGTACCAGACGTAGTTGAGCAGGCGCTTCCCACGCTCGAGTTCCCCGCCGAGGCCGGGGATCGGGTACATGCAGATGTGCGTGGACGGACCGACGGTGTAGCTCAGCGCGTCGTCGAGCAGGGCATGCGTCTCAGCGGACACCTCGGTCTCCGGGACGGTGCCGCGCCAGCCGACGTAGCCGGAGTAGACCGGTGCCACCTCGGGCAGCATCCGGCGACGGCCGGTGGAGGAGATGCCGTCGGCGAAGACGACCAGGTCGGCGCGCTCGGTGCGGCCGCTGACGAAGCGCAGGTCCACGCCGTCGACGTCCTGGTCCAGGCCGGCAGCGACCTCACCGAGGTGGTAGTGCTCGGTTCCGAAGTCCTCGAGCAGGAAGCGGTAGAGCGTCGTCCAGGAGGTGAACCGCCACTGGGCCGGCTCCTCGTGCACGATCGCGTTGCCCGCGCCGATGTAGCGCAGCTTCGAGGAACCGGTGCTCACCGCCTCCACCGAGACGTCGGTACGGCGCTCGGTCAGCCAGCGGACCGTGTCCGGCTGCAGCACGATGCCGGCGCCGCGACCGTCGAGAACGGTCGGTGTGCGCTCGAAGACGTCGACGCGGAAGCCCAGGTCACGCAGCAGGAGTGCGGCGGTCAACCCGCCGATGGACCCGCCGACCACAATGGCCCGCTGCTCGTCGAACGCCGGCATCCGGGTCCTCCCTGAAACTGGTGACAGCGACGCCGATCGTCGCTGTCTGTCGGGTTCCAGCCTGACCGCACGGGACACCTGGACCTATGGGAGCTGACACACCGTTCTGCCAGATCCCTGTTGCAGCTCACATCCGCCGGGCGGCACTGGAACGCGCCGCGACGACCGCCGCAAGCTCCTCCAGACTGGCCACGTTGTGCCCAGGCAGGAACACGTCGAGGTGCGGCAGCGCGGCTGCCATACCCCGGGCCAGCGGCTGGTAGCGCGGATCGCCCTTGAGTGGGTTGAGCCACACGAGCCGGTGCGCGAGCCGGGCCAGCCGGGCGGTCGCCGCGCCCAGCAGCTCGGGGTCGTCGCGGTCCAGACCGTCCGAGCAGACGACGACGATCGCGCCGCGTAGGGCCGCGTGCCCCCGGCGAGCCGCCAGCAGCTGGGTCAGGGACGTCGCCAGGCGGGTGCCACCGTCCCAGTCCGCCACCTGCCGGCCCACCTGGGCCAGCGCCCGGTCGGCGTTGTCGTGCCGCAGCGCGTCGGTGACCCGGCTCAGCCGAACGCCGACCGTGAACACCTCGACGCGGTGCCCCGCGTGCAGCAGGGCGTGCCCGAAGCGCAGCAGTGCCACGGCGTACGGGGTCATGGAGCCGGAGACGTCCACGATCAGGGTGACCGGCCGTTGCCGGACCCGACGGCGCCGCCGGCCCAGCCGGGCCGGTTCCCCGTCCGTGGCCAGCGACCGGCGCAACGTCGTGCGCATGTCCAGGTACCGGCCGCTGGACGCGGCCCGGCGCCGCCGGCTCAGCCGGCGGGGCAGCCGGACGCGCAGCCGGCGGATGAGCAGCGCAGCGGACCGGCGCTCCTCGTTCGTCATCCGGGCGAACGACTTCTCCCGGAGCCGCTCCGCCTCGCTGGCGACGACCCGGGCCTCCTCCGGGACCTCCTGCAGCTCCTCGGCTACCGCGACGTCCATGGCCGCGCGGGCGAGGGTCTCGCTGTCGCGGTCCAGCACGGTCGTCGGCGGGTGCGGTGGCGCGGCCGGGAGCAGGTCGGTGTCGTCGCTGAAGGCGAAGAACTCCGCGAAGGCGCGGGCGTAGGCCGGCAGCACCGCGACATCGGTCGCCAGCACCGCCTGCCCCGCGCGGTAGAACTCGCCGGCGGTCGGGGCGCCGAGCAGGTACAGCGCCTGAAGGAAGGCCACCGTCTGCGCCGGCCCGACCGGGACGCCGCGGCGCCGCAGCAGGTCGGTGAAGTCCGCGCAGGTCTTGGCGAGGTCGGCCCCGTCCTGCCGCCCGGCCACCCCCTGCTCGGTCACGGGACCCTCAGGCCGTGTCGGGAACGACGTCGTCGATCGCCTCGACGACGGCCTGCTGGTCGTCGACGTCCTTGATCAGCGCGGCGAGCGTGTCCAAGGCGGTCTGCCGGTCCAGCTTGGCCAGCCCGAGCATGTGCAGGGCGCTGGCCCAGTCCACCGCCTCGCCGACCCCGGGCCGGTTGACCAGGTCCAGCCCGCGGATGCGGGCGACGGCGCCGGCGACCTCGGCGGCCAGCGCCTCGGGCACCTGGGGGGCCCGCAGCCGCAGGATCTCCAGTTCCCGCCGGGCGTCGGGGTGCGCCACCCAGCTGTACAGGCAGCGTCGCCGGACCGCGTTGTGCAGGTCACGTGTCCGGTTGGAGGTCAGCACGACCAGGGGCCGGGTGGGCGCCTGGATCCGGCCCAGCTCGGGGATCGTGACGGAGAAGTCCGACAGCAGCTCCAGCAGGAACGCCTCGAACTCGTCGTCGGCACGGTCCAGCTCGTCGATGAGCAGCACCGCCCTGGACCCGAGTTCCAGGGCGGACAGCAGCGGCCGCGGCAGCAGGAACTCCCGGGTGAACACGTCCGCGTGCGCCTGGCCCTCACGCACCGCCAGCAGCTGGCGGGCGTAGTGCCAGTCGTAGAGCGCCTGACTGGTGTCGATGCCTTCGTAGCACTGCAACCGGACCAGCTCCCGGCCCAGCAGCTGGGCCAGCGCCAGGGCGATCTCCGTCTTGCCGACCCCGTTCTCCCCCTCCAGCAGCAGCGGGCGGCCCATCCGCAGGGCGAGGAACGCCGCCATCGCCAGGCTGTCGTCGGCGAGGTAGTCGACACTGGCCAGGCCCCGCTGCAGGTCCGCGACCGTGCTGAACCCGGCCGCCGCCTCGCTGGAGGGGGAGGTGGTGCTCATGCCGCGTCCACGACCCGCTTCCGGCGCCCGGTGACCAGCTGGCCGAACCGTCGGACGAACCCGGCGAGGATGACCAGGGCGATCCGGAAGCCGGACAGGCCGGCGTCCTGCTCCGGCGGTGTCACGACCCGCGGCGCGGCGGCAACCGGGGCCGCCGCGGTGGCGGCCACCTGCTCCGGGCCCTGCGGCCTGGCAGCCGGGCCGGCCACCTGTGCCGGGACGTCCCGACCCGCGGTCAGCCGGGCTTCGAGACGGTCGGCGAACTGCTTGGTCATGGTCTTCGAGACGTCGGCGATCATGCCGCGGCCGAAGGAGGCGATCTGTCCGGCGACCTTGAGGTCCTGGACGATCTCCACCGTCGTCGTACCGGGCTCCGCGCCGGCCAGCACCGCGACCGCGATGTCGGCGGTCGCGCTCCCCCGGCCCGACTTGTCCTTGCCGGCGCCCTGCAGCCGCAGCCGCCGGCCGGCGTCGTCGCGCTCGACCATGGCGACGTCCCCGGCGAAGGCCAGCGCCACCGGACCGAACTTGATCTTCAGACGACCACGCCAGTGCGTGTCGTCGACAGTCTCCAGCAACTCCGCGCCCGGCATGCAGGGCACCAGGTTCTCGACCGCGAGCAGGTACTCCCATACCTGCGCGGGGTCGCCGGAGACGGTGAACGAGTTCTGCAGTTCCATTTAGCTGCGCTGCTCCTTCTGCTGCTCCCGTGCTGCGAGCACGGTCGCCACGATGTCCGACGGCTTGACCGGCAGGTTCTGCACGTGCATACCGAACTCGCGCAACGCGTCGTCGATGGCTGCCGAGATGACGCCGGGCGTCGCCATGCGGCCACCCTCGCCGCCACCCTTGATGCCGTACTCGGTGTACGGCGACGGGGTCTCGACGTGGCCGAGCTTCATGGCCGGGATCTCGTTGGCCGTCGGGATGAGGTAGTCCAGGAAGGTCGAGGACTTGAACTGCCCGTCCTCGTCGTAGGCCAACTCCTCGAGCAGGGCTGTACCCACACCCTGCGCCGTTCCACCCGTGACGTGACCGCCCAGGGTGATCGGGTTGACGATCGTCCCGGCGTCATGGACGGCGACGTAGTCCAGCCACGTCGTCATGCCGGTGTCCGGGTCGACCTCCATGACCGCGATGTGGCAGTTGTGGCCCATGATCGGGTAGAAGATGCCCAGATCGCTGCGGTCCGGCGAGGGCAGCGTGGTGAGCGGGTGGTCGTACGTGTGCTGCTCCTCCAGGCCGCTGGTCATGCCCGGGGGCAGGTTCAGCGCGAAGAAGTACGCCGTGGCGGCCACCTCGCCAAGGCTGAGGCCGACCTCGGGGGCGCCCTTCACCTGCACCCGCGCGTCGGTGATCTCCATGTCCTCCGGCGGCACCTCGAGGGTGTGCGCGGCGATCTCGATGATCTTCTTCTGCAGTTTCTTCGCCGCGCCCCGGATCGCGCCGGTCACCATGACGGTGAAGCGGCTGCCGCCGGGGCCGGTGCCGGGCAGGGCGTGCGCCGAGTCGGCGTACCGGATATTGACCTTGTCCGGCTCGACGCCGAACTCCTCGGCCACGACCATCGCCGCGACCGTCTCCGGGCTGTTGCCCCACATGGCCTGCGAGTGCAGCAGCACCTGGAACTCGCCCGAGGGGTCGATCGTGATCGTCGCGCTCTCCGGGCTGGAGGTGATCGGGAACGCCGGCTCGTCGAACCAGTACCAGAACTCGGTGGAGCTGAAGACGCTGCGCTCCTGGGTGGTGACCAGGCCGATGCCGATGTAGCGGTTCTCCTCCTCGCGCAGGCGCTTCTTCTCCTTGCGCCAGTGCTCGAGGTCGATCATCGACAGTGCCTTGTCCAGCACGGCCTCGTAGTCGCCGCTGTCGTAGAGGTTCCCGCCCGGGATCTTGTGCGGGAACTGCTCCGGCTGGATGAAGTTCTTCCGGCGGATGACCTCGGGGGCCATGCCCAGCTTCTCGGCGGCCTGGTCGACCAGCCGCTCGAGCACCCAGTTGTGCACCTCGGAGCCGAAGCCGCGGTAGGCGCCCTGCTGGCACTTGTTGGTGAGCACCGCGCGCAGGTGGTAGCGCAGGTTGTTGAAGTTGTACGGGCCGACGCCCTGCGACAGCGCGTTGCCGTGCGTGCCCACGCCGAACTGCAGGTACGCGCCGTAGTCGTCGACGACGTCGACGTCCATGCCGACGATGGTGCCGTCGCACGTGAGCGCCAGCTTCGCCTCGTAGTAGCGATCCGACGCGTGGTGGTCGGAGTTCATCAGGTGGTCGAGCCGGTCCTCGACGTACGACACCGGGCGGTTGACCTGCAGCGCCAGGAAGCCGGCCAGGGTCGGCACCTTGTGTGCGGTGAACTTGCTGCCGAAGCTGCCGCCCGCTGGGACGGGGTTGATCGTCACCCGGTTGCTGGGCAGCTTGAGAGCGGTCGCGATCAGCCACACGAAGTAGCTGAAGTTCATCGAGTTGCAGTAGATCTCGAGCACGCCGTTGAGGCCGGGCTTGCCGATCGCCCCGGTGGTCTCCAGCGGCATGCCCGCCGAGCGACCCCAGTGCAGGGTGTCGGAGACGACGAGGTCGGCGCGCTCGAACGCCTCGTCCACCTCACCGAACGTGAAGCTCCGCTCGTAGGCCAGGTTGCTGCCGTGTCCCTCGTGCAGCAGGGCCGCGTCCGCCTCGAGCGCCTTGAACGGGTTCACCACCGGCGGGAGCTCCTCGAACTCCACGTCGAGCGCGTCCACGCCGTCCTCGGCGAGGTACCGGGTGTCGGCGATGACGGCGACGACGGCCTCGCCGACGTACCGGACCTTGTCCACCGCGAGCGGGTACTGGGGGATCGTCGACGGACCGAAGTTCATGCAGGGGTTCATCTTCGCCCTGCAGTCCTCACCGGTGACCACGGCGATGACGCCGGGGATGGCGAGGGCGGCAGTGGCGTCGATGGAGACGATCCGGCCGTGCGCGACCGGGCTGCGGAAGATGGCGGCGTGCGTGAGGCCGGCGATCTTCTGGTCGGCGATGAAGCCACCGCGACCGGTGAGCAGCCGCGGGTCCTCGACCCGCTTCATGCTGCGGCCGATGTACTTGCGCTTGACCTGCCCACCGGAGGGGGCAGCGGCCTCGGCGGCGCGGGCCAAGGCGTCGTTGAAGGCGTCATTGGTCGTGTCGGAGGTCATCGCGTCAGGCTCCCGGGTTCTGGTCGGAGGAGCCGCCGGTACCGGTACCCGCGGCGATCGGTGCCGGGGAGCCGGCACGGAGCTTGCGGGCCGCGCACTGCACCGAGTTGATGATGTTCTGGTAGCCCGTGCAGCGGCAGAGGATCCCGGAGATATCCTGGCGGACCTCCTCGTCGGTCCGTTCGCGGCCGTCGGCCAGGATCTCCTTGGTACGCAGGACCATGGCCGGTGTACAGAAGCCGCACTGCAGGCCGTGCTCCTCCTGGAAGGCCTCCTGGATCGGGTGCAGTTTGGTCTGGTCGCTCGACAGGCTCTCCACCGTCTCGACGTCCCGGCCGTTGACCTGCGCGGCCAGCATCAGGCAGGCACGCACCGACTGGCCGTCGAGCAGGATCGTGCAGCATCCGCACACGCCGTGCTCGCAGCCGAGATGAACGCTGACCAGGTCGAGCTCGTCGCGCAGCCAGTCGGCGAGGGTGGTGCGGGTGTCCACCACGCCGGACACGTCCCGCCCGTTCACGCGCGCGGTGATCGTGCGCTGCAGCGTCGGATCCACGCCGCCCTGGGTCTGGATCGTCATGAACGGTTTCCTTCCTGCGCGCGGCCGACTGCCTCGAGAACGGCGCGCTGGGTGACGGTGGCGGCGAGGTGCCGGCGGTAGCTGTGGGTGGCGTGCATGTCGTCGGAAGCGGTCACCTGCTCCTCGATGGCGCGGGCCGCGACGGCGACCGCGTCCGCAGTCGGCAGCTGGCCGAGCAGCTGCGCCTCGACCTCGGTGGCGCGCAGCGGGCGGTCGCTGATGCTGGCGAGGCCGATGGCGATCTCGGAGACCCGACCGGCCTCGTCAAGGCGCAGCTGCGCCGCGGCGGCGGCGAGCGCGAAGTCGCCCTCACGGCGGGCCACCTCGACGAACCCCCAGCCGGCGTCGGCGGGCGTGATCGGGAAGCGGACGGCGACAAGCAACTCGTCGGGCGCGATGGTGCTGGTCATCCAGCCGGCGAAGAAGTCCCGGGCCGCCTCGACGCGACGGCCGGCGGGGCCCTCGATCACCATCTCGGCGTCGAGCGTGACCGCGGCAGTGGGCAGCTCGGCTGCGGAGTCCGCGTGCGCGAGGCTGCCGCCGACCGTGCCGCGGTGCCGGTTCTCCACGTGCCCGATGTAGTGGGTCACCGCGGCGAGCAGCGGGACGTTGCGCGCGACGAGCGGGTCGGTCTCGAGCTGGTACTGGCGGACCAGCGCACCGAACTCCACGTGGGTCGGGCCGACCTCGAGCTGCTGCAGCGAGGAGATCCGGTTGATGTCCAGCAGCGCGTCGGGCTTGGCCAGCCGGGTGGCGAGCATCGGCACGAGGCTCTGGCCACCGGCGAGCACGACGGCGTCGGTCTCGAACCGGGCCTTGAGCTCGACGGCCTCGGCGACGGTGTCCGGGTCGTAGTAGGCGAAACGGGGCGGCTTCATCGCGCTCCTTAGCGCTGCACCGCGCGGCAGAACCACACGGCTGGCGGGTACGGGGGGTGGGTTCAGTGCTGGTGCGGCGCGAAGGGGTGGTCCTCCAGGTTGACCACGATCGCGTCCTGGGTGCTGCGCGCGACGATCATCTGCACCGGCTCGGTGTGACTGGCGTTCTCCTCCCAGTGCACCACGTTCGGCGGGATGAAGACGAAGTCCCCAGGGTGCGCCTCCCGCTTGGCGTCGAGGCGGTCCCCCACCCACCAGCGGCCGACGCCGCTGAGGATGTAGAGCGCCGTCTCGGACTGCCCGTGATGGTGCACGCCGGTCTTGCCGCCGGGCGGGAGCACCGACAGTCCCATCCACAGTTCGGTGGACCCGAGACGCGCGGCCGATACGGCCTCGAAACGCTGCAGACCGGCCGTCTGAGCGGTCTGGTCACTGAGCTCGTCAGCACGGACGACCTGGACGTCAAGCTCCACGGCACTCCTCGGGGTCTGCGGTCGGTGGGGCGACACTGACTGCCACCCCGGCGTGACCTTCGCGTCACTGTGCAGCAACACGACCACCGCTCCCAATGGGAGCCGCCACTACATCCGGGCCGACCGCTGTGGCGTGGCACAGTGGGGCGATGACCGCACTGCCGACCGTCGCCGGAGCCCGGCCCGCCGCCTCTGTTCCCACGGCACCCACGGCGCAGCGGATGTCCCGGACCGACGAACGACACGTCGAGCTGCAGCGGTGGCTGGCCGGGATCGCCCGGATCGCCGCCGCCGTGAACGCGCCCGTGTCGCTGGCCGAGCTGTTGGACCTGGTCAGCCGGACGGCGTGCGAGCTGATGGACTACCGGGTCTGTGCGGTCACCCTCGCCGACACCGAGCGGGGGGTGCTGGTCATCGAGGGCTCGCACGGGCTGTCCGCGGAGTACATCGCCGGCGTGAACGCCGACCACCCGATCGCCCTGCGGCCCGGGGACCCCGACCAGGCGCCGTCCAGCCGGGCGTTCACGACAGGTCAGGCGGTGCAGCTGGCCGACATCTCGGTGGAGCCCACCTTCCGACCATGGGGCGGCGTCGCGGCGGACCAGGGGTTCCGGTCCATGATCGCCGTACCGCTGCTCGTCTCCGGTCGTGCGTTCGGCACGCTGAACTGCTACCGCCGCGAGGTCCACGAGTTCGGGCCCGACGAGACCGACCTGCTCACCACGCTGGCCGCCCAGGCGGCCATCGCCATCGAGACGGCCCGCCTGCGGGACCGCGAGGCCACCACCATCGCGGACCTGCGGGCGCTCAACCGCTCGCTGGCCGAGCAGCACGCGCTGCTGCAGCAGGGCGAGCAGATCCACCGCGAACTCACCGAGGTGGCGCTCCGGGCCGGCGGGATCACCTCGGTCGCCGTGGCACTGGCCACCCTGCTGCGCCGCCCGGTTCTGGTGCAGGACCCGGCGGGGGTCACCCTGGCCGCCGGGAAGTACGCGGGGCGCAGCGTGGACGCGCCGCTCCAGGACGAGTCGGCGGTCTCCGGTGGTGACTCCTTGGCAGAGGGACCCACCGAGGTTCCGGCCTGGCCGGGAGCGGCGCTGCCCGGACCGCGCGTGACGACCCCGGTGCTGCTCGGCGGCGACCTCGTCGCCCGGATCTGGCTGCCCGGGCCGCTGTCCGATCTGAGCCCGCTCGATCACCGGGCCCTCGAGCACGCCGCGACCATTTCCGCACTGGAACTGCTGCGCTCACGTACCGCGCTGGAGGTCGAGTGGCGCCTGTCCGGAGAGCTTGTCAGCGACCTGCTGTCGGGCAACCCGACGGCGCTGGCCACCATCACCTCGCGGGCGGCCCGGCTCGGCCACGACCTGCGCCGGCCGCACGCCGTCCTGGTCGTGAAGGCCGACCCCGGCAGCCCCGCCGACGTCCAGGCGGTGCTCGCGACGGTCCGTTCGGTGTCCGGTCCGGTCCGCCCCCGTCCGCTGGTGACCGCGCTGGCCGACTACGTCGTGGCCCTGTGGCCGGAATCGGACGAGGAGACCGCGGCGGCCCTGCCCAGCGCCGACGCGGTACGCCGGGCCGTCCGCGTCCAGACCGGCACCACCGCCTCGGTCGCGGTGACCCGGCCCTGCAGCAGCCTGCAGGACCACCCCGCCATGTTCCGGATCGCCCGAGGAATGGTCGAGCTGTCCCAGCTGCGCGGCACAAGGGACGTCTCGGTGACCCTGCCGGACCTGGGCATCTACGGTCTGCTCCTGCAGCTGGACGACACCCGCGAACTGGTGCGCTATGCCGAGGGTCTGCTCCGCCCGCTGCGTGAGCATGACGCCGGCAGAGGCACGGCGCTGCTGGAGACGGTCGCCGCCCACCTCCGCCACGGCCTGAGCACGGCGGCGACCGCCGCTGCCCTGTATGTCCATCCCAACACCGTGGGCCTGCGGATCCGGCGGGCCGAGGAGTTGCTCGGGCTGTCCTTGTCCGACGTCGAATCGCTGGCCCAGGTCAAGGTCGCACTCATGGCCGACGACGTGCTGGCCTTCTCCGCCTCCCCCGCCGAACCCGGCACGCCCCCCTGACCGGCGGAGGGACGGATCAGCCGGTCGCGCGGAGCCGTCGGCCCAGGGAGCGCGGCAGCGCCAGCAGCGGTACGAGCCAGAGCACCGCGACGACGAGCAGTCCCGCGGTGCTCAGCTGCCGCTGGATCGCCGCCCCCAGCAACGGCGCGCCGAGCATCACGAGCGTGTTGGCCTGCAGGTTCATGACGCCGACCGCCGCGGCCGGCCGGTCCGCGCGCCGGGCCTGCGCGGCGGCGAGCACCGCGGCGAAGGGCAAACCGGGCGCGACCCCCAGCACGAACACCGCCAGCGCCGCGACGGGCACGCTCGAGGGAACCGCGAGGGTCGCCGTCGCCGCGGCCGAGGCGACCAGGGCGCCGACGACCATGATCCTGGTGTCCTCCGGCCGGCGTCGGCCGAGGTAGCCGCCCAGCGGCCGGCTCGCGATCGCCAGCCCCAGGACCATCGAGCCCAACAGCGCGGACAGGCCCGACCCCAGGCCCCAGACCCGCTCGAGGACGACGGCAACCCAGTTGCTGAGCACCACGCCCAGCCCGAGCGTCACGGCGTGGATGGATGCGAGCCGGTGCAGCTCGGCGTCGCGGAGCACCGACGCGTGCCCCTGCCCGGGGACAGGTGGCCGCGCCGCCGCCGAGGTGGCCGCGGGCACCAGCGCGACGGCCACCAGGGCCACCAGCGACATGGCCATCGACGTGGCCCACGCCGAGCGCCAGCCCAGCAGCCCCTCGGCCAGGGGCACGCCGAGGACGGCCGCGCCGCCGGTGGCGATGGCGACTCCCCCGAAGATGCCCAGCCCGGTCGGGCCGGTCCGGGACGTCCTGGCGAAGTCGGCGCCGGCCGCGAAGCACACCGCGCTGCCCACACCGACCACGATCCGCGCGGTCAGCGCCAGGGCGGGAACCGGCGCCACGAGCGCGCCGAGGTAGGCGACGACCACCAGGACCAGGCCCAGCAGCGCCGTCGCCCGTGCGCCCCATCGGTCCACGAGAGAGCCGCCGCTCAGCTGCAGCAGCGCATACGGCACGGCCATCGCCGTCGTGAACAGCCCGATGACCACGAGGTCCACGCCATAGGCGGCCTCGAGCGCTGTCGTCCCGGCGCCGGCCGCGGTCAGCGACCAGCCGGCCGCGCCACCCACCAGGCAGCCGGCCACCAGCGCGCGAACGGACCGGCCGGGCTGGGCAGCGTTGCCCGGGCTCCCGGGAACGTCCGCCACGCTCGGACCTCGTGTGCCGTTCGGAACCACAGACCACCTCCGGTACGGCGCGTCGGGCAACCCGGACCGGTTAGAAATGCGACGCGACGTCGCGTCGCATACTGGCATACTGGTCGCGTGCCAGCAGCGAGTACGCGGCCCGGTGAGGGGGACCCGGCGGGTCCCCGGGACAGGCACGCCATCCTGACGGCCACCCTGGACGCCCTCGGTGAGCACGGCTACCAGCGGATGACCGTGGAGGGTGTGGCCACCCGGGCCGGCGTGCACAAGGCGACCCTCTACCGCTGGTGGGCATCGAAGGGGTCGCTCGTCGGCTGGGCGCTGGGCGCCGGACTGCCGACGGGGCCGGTGCCCGACACGGGGAACACCCGGGACGACCTCGTCGCCTGGCTGCGCGGAACGATCGACAACTACACCTCGACCCCCGCCGAGTCCGCGCTGCCCGCGCTGCTCAGCGACCTGGCCTCCGAGCCGGGGACGCTCGAGGGGTTCCGCCGCTCGTTCCTCGACGCCCGGCGGTCCCACTGCGCCGCTACCGTCACCCGGGGAATCGCGCGGGGTGACATCCCCGCCGATGTCGACGTCGGTCTGCTCATGGATGTGCTGGCCGGGACGGTGTTCTACCGGCAGCTGGTCAGCGGCGAGCCGCTCGACGAGGGCATCGCCGAGCGACTGGTCGACCTGGTCCTGGCCGGCACCGTGCCGCGACTGCCCTGACGACCTGACGACCTGACGACCTGACGACCATCTTGGTCCGAGACCCCCGCGCCGCTCTAGCCGCGGCTCGCGCAGGCGATGCACCGGGTGGCCGACGGCAGCAGCTCCAGACGGTCCGCTCCATCCGGTCCACCGCGATGGTCGTGCCGTCCCCGACCCGCTTGCCGAAGCCGATGCCGATGCCGATGCCGACGATGTTCGGGTCGACGGCGCTGAGCCGCACCATCTCGCTCTCGAGTTCCTCCCGCATGGCGGCGAGACGAACACCGACGTCGGCCATCGCGGGTCTCCTTCGTCCTCCAAGGCTCGGCGTGCCCTACCGACCTCGCCGAGCGTTCACCGCCGGGCGGGTCCGGTCGGCGGCGAGCAGGGAGAAAGCCGTGAGCAAGGCGCAGGCGGCGACGGCCGTGAACGCCGCGCCGTAGCCTGCCGTACTGATCAGCAGGCCTGCGGAGACCGGGGTGGCGACGCGCGCCATGTTGACGGCGAGTGCCTGACCACCCGAGACGGAGGCGAAGACCCTGGCGGGGACATAGCTGCCGAGCAGCGCGGCGCGGGAGATCGACATCACCCCGAACCCCGCACCGAACAGCACCACGAAGACCGGCAGTGCCGCGGGCCGGGGCAGCCAGAACAGAGCGGCGACGCCGGCTGCCTGGCCGGCCACCATAGCGGCGGTGAGCCGCGCCAGGCCGACGCGGGACGCCAGTGACGTGAGCACGAGCCGCCCGATCACCTGCAGGACGCCGATCGCCCCAGCCGTCACGGCCGCCAGCGTGGCACCGGCGCCGGTGTCCCGCAGGTACGCGAGCAGGTACACGCCGACGACGGTGATGGCGAGCCACTCCAGGACGTCCGCCAGTGTCAGCCAGCGCACCGCGGGCAGCCGCCAGGCGGCGCGGACGCTCAGGTCGGCTCCCCCTGTCACGTCCGCCTGACCGACGTCCACCATCTGGTCCCAAGGGCGACCGTCGATGGGCAGCCCGAAGTCGTGGGGGTGGCGGCGAAGCAGCAGGGCGTGGGGCACCGCACAGCAGGCGAGCAGGGCGGCCAGCACCAGCAGCGCGGAACGCCAGCCGAGCGCATCGACGAGGGCCTGCGACGTCGGCAGGAAGATCGTCGAGGAGAAGCCGGCGATGACGGTGAGGGTGACCAGCGCCGCGGTGCGGTCCCGCTCGAACCAGCTGTTGATGAGCGCGAAGGCGGGCTCGTAGAACACAGCCGCGCCGGCCAGGCCCACCCCGACGAACACCAGGTACAGCTGCGGCAGGGTCCGCACCTGGGACCAGCCGACCACGGAGAGAGCCCCGACCACCGATCCGGCGGTCATCAGGGCTCGCGGGCCGTGGTCGTCCAGCCACCGCCCCGCGTACACGCCGGCCACGCCGGTCGTGGCGATGCCCAGGGACATCGCGCCGGACAGCTCAGTCGTGCTCGCGTGCAGGGTCTCGCGCATCGGCACGAGGAACACCGCGAAGCTGTAGTACAGGACGCCGTACCCGACCGCCTCGGTCAGACCCAGGGCCCAGACCATGCGCCAGCCCGGGTAGTCACGGCGCCGCATCGGCTGCACGGTGACGGCCCGCGTGCTGGTGTCGGCGTCACCGGTCATCCCGGCAGCATCCTCCGGCCCGGCCACAGAAGTCTCCCCGGCGTCTGACAGCCTGACACCGGCCCCCTGGTCCTGCGGCCCTGAGGAGACGAGAGGTACCCACGCGTGCGCACAGGCTCGGTGGACCCGGCGCGGCTGTTCAAGGAGTTCTCCCCCCAGGCCGGCGACCTGGACGCCGGGCGCCGGGACGTACGGGACGGGATCCACTGGCTCGGGCGCCAGGGGTTCCTGCGGTCCCCCGACGCCACCGCCGCGCGGGCTCCGCTGCCGTACCTCGTGAGCCTGGTGCGCGCGCTGGCGGCCGCGTCGCTGTCGACCGCCTTCTCGGTCTGGTCGCAATGCATGGTCCTCGAGTACCTGACCCTCTCCGAGCCCACCAGCGAGACCGAGCCGCTCCTCGAGGCGCTGCGGTCCGGACGCGTGATGGGAGCCACCGCCCTGGCCCCGGCGATCCCCGCCGTCGGCGACTCCGCCCCGCTGCCGGTGTCCGCGGAACTGTCCGGTGGTGGCTACCTGCTCAAGGGCACCATCGGCTGGGCGAGCAACCTGTTCGACAGTGCCGTCGTGGTGACACCGGCCGACACCGCGGAGGGCCGGATCGTCGCGGTGTTCCGCCTTGCTTCCCCCGGTGTCCAGGTGGCGGCGCCCGCACCTCTGCTGGCGCTCAACGGCACCGGGTCCTCCTCGGTCACGCTCGACGGTGTGCGGGTCGCCGAGGCGGCCGTGCTCAGCTGGGACCTGCCGGGTTTCCTGGCCGCCTGCCGGCCCACCATGCTCCTGCTGCAGACCGCGCTGGCCGTGGGAGTGACCGACGCCTGCCTGGCCGCCATCGGCGCGGACAGCCGGGTGCCACCCCACTGCCCGGAGTTGGACGGCCGCCATCAGCGGGTGGCCGCGACGCTGTCCGGTTACGCGGAGGCTCCGGGTTCCGCCGGGCCGGGCGGGTTGGCGCAGTTGCGCGTCGACGCGATGTCGGTCGCGCATGCAGCGGCCGGCCTCGAGATGGCGGCCGGCGGCGGGAAGGCCTTCCAGGCAGGCAGCGCGAGCAGCCGCCGCGTACGCGAGGCCGCCTTCCTCCCGGTGCAGGCACCGACGCTCGAGCACCTGCGCCGCGAGATCGCCCGTACCGCCTCGGCCTGAGCGCAACGAGAAGGTGCAGCTCGTCCTCGACCGGCACGTGCAGCAGTCGCCGAAGACGCCCTTTAGCTGACGCCGTCTGCCGTGGCCGACAACGCGTCGCGCGCGTCCTCGGTCGCCTCCTGGACCTGCTCGTCCTGCTTGACCTCCACCCGGGCAGCCTGCCAGGAGGAGAAGTGGCCGACGAAGTTCGCCCACACCGACATCAGGGCGATCCAGATGATGCTGCCCTTGAGCCCGGTGAACACGGTGACCGGAATCAGCAATCCCCAGGACAGGGTCATCCAGCCGTGGAAGGCGCGAAGGAACTCCGGACGCCCGAACAGAGCCTGGGACCGGCCCACCGCTCACCCCTACCTGTATCGGCCGCGCGAACACGCTGCCGTGAGACACCTTCCTTGCAGTGAGCGGGCGCACACGCCCTGTGAGGTAAACGTCTGGCCAGAAGGAGGCTCAATACCAGTTGTGCGCCTGCGAGTGAGCCCAGGCCGCGCAGGGCGAGCCGTAGCGGCCCTCGATGTAGCGCAGCCCCCACCGGATCTGCGTCCCCGCATTGGTGCGCCAGTCCGCGCCGACCTCGGCCAGTTTCGACGCGGGCAGCGCCTGCGGGATCCCGTAGGCCCCGCTGGAGGTGTTCGTCGCCGTGACGGACCAGTTGCTCTCGCGGGTCCACAGGTCGTCGAGGCAGCTGAACTGCCCCGACCAGTCGTAGTCGGCGAGCATGCTGCGGGCGACGTCCTGCGGCGCGACCTCTGCCGGTGCGGCCACGGGACGGTCGCGGCTCGCGCGGACGGACCCGGGCCGGGCGGGGGCCGGCGGGAACGTCGCGGCGACGATGCGCTCAGGGGGCCGGACCGCCTGCGCGACGACCGTCGCGGTGCGGCTGGATTCCGCATCGGCCTTGCGCGGGCGGTCAGCCTCGGCGATCACCGCGATCCCGGTGGCCGCGATCCCGGTGGCCGCCAGTCCCGTGGCGGCGTAGAGCAGCCCGCGTCGCGCACAGGACATGGACAAGACCTCCGGGGCAGGCTGCGTGCCGCCCCGCGGACTGCGGGCGGCGTCGAGCGGGGCACCTGCCCGGGTGCTTGCGGGGTGAAACGAGGTCCGGGAGCCTCGATCACCGGGATACGGACACCGGCTGACGAATCACCGCACCCGGTGGTTCTCAGGCGCGCACGGACAGCGACAGTGCGAAGTCGCCCGCCGGATCCGTCCACCAACGGAGCATCCGCAGGCCGGCCTCGGCGAGCTCCGCCTCCACGCCCGCCCGGCGGAACTTCGCCGAGATCTCCGTGCGCATCTCCTCGCCCGCGGCGAAGGGCACCACGAGGTTCAGCGTCGGCACCTGGACGCGCTGCGCCTTCACCGACCTCAGTCGCATCTCGATCCAGGCCCGGTCCGCGTCCCACAGCGCCACATGGTCGAACGCGGCCGGATCGAAGTCGGCGCCCAGCTCACGGTTGATCACGGCCAGCACGTTGCGGTTGAACGCTGTCGTCACACCAGCCGGGTCGTCGTACGCCGCGATGAGCCGGTCCGGGTCCTTGACCAGATCCGTGCCGAGCAGGAACGCGTCGCCCGGCTCGAGCGCGTCCCGCACCGCGGCCAGGAACCGCCCGCGGGCCCCCGGTTCGAAGTTGCCGATGGTCGAGCCGAGAAACCCCACGAGCCGCCGGCCGTCGCGCGGCAGCATGCCCAGGTGCCGTTCGAAGTCGCCCACGACAGGGCTGACCTCGAGCGCCGGGTACTCGTCCGCGAGGGCGGCCCCGGCCCGGCTGAGCACCGCGCCGTCCACGTCGAAGGGCACGAACCGGCGCAGAGTGCCGGCGTCGCGCATGGCGTCCAGCAGGAGCCTGGTCTTCTCGGACGTCCCGCTGCCGAGCTCCACCAGCGTCTCCCCGCCGGTGAGCTCGGCGATCTCGGCGGCGTGGGCCGCGAGCAGGCCGCGTTCCGTGCGCGTCGGGTAGTACTCCGGCAGGCGGGTGATCTCGTCGAACAGCTCGCTGCCGCGCTCGTCGTAGAAGTACTTCGGGGGGAGCGATTTCGGTGAGCGGGTGAGGCCGGCCAGCACGTCGCTGCGCAGCGCCTCGGTGTACGCGGACGGGGGCAGGTAGGTCGCGACGGGGCCGGGCATCTGCAGGACTCCTTGCTCAGAAGGTCAGGGCCGCTCGGAGGTCACGGGTCCCAGGCCAGGCGCACCCCCGCGAAGATCTGCCGCCGGATCGGCAGGTCCCAGTTGCGGAACGACGGCCGGACGGCGCCTCCAGCCGTGGCCCACGACCCGCCCCGGAGCACCCGGAAGTCGCCCCCGAAGAAGGGCGCGCTGTACGTGGCGTACAGCATCGGTGTGAAGCCGGGCCACGGCCGGAACTCCGACGAGGTCCACTCCCAGACGTCGCCGACCATCTGCTCGACGCCGTACGCCGACGGGCCCGCCGGATAGGCACCGACCGGGGCGGGCCGCAGGGCGTCTCCCCCGAGGTTCGCGCGGTCCCGCGTCGGCGGCCCGTCACCCCAGGGCCAGCGGCGCCGGCGACCGGCGACCGGATCCCATGCGCATGCCTTCTCCCATTCGATCTCGCTGGGCAAGCGGGCCCCCGCCCACGCGGCGAAGGCCTGCGCCTCGAAGTAGCAGACGTGCTGCACCGGCTCGTCCCACGGGATGTTCTCGACGATGCCGAAGCGGAGCCGGGCACCGTCCCGCGTCCAGAACAGGGGGCGCTCCAGACCCGCCTCCGCGACGTGCCACCAGCCCCGGGCCGACCACCATTGCGGCTTCGCGTAGCCGCCGTCGTCGACGAAGGCCTGCCACTGGGCGTTGGTCACCGGGACGCGGCCGATGCGGAAGGCCGGTACGTCGACGACGTGCGCGGGTCGCTCGTTGTCGAGGGACGACGGTTCGGTCGCCCCGTCGACGCCGACGAGGCACTCGCCGGCCGGCACGAGCAGGGCATCGGGCAGACCGCCGGTCGTCGCGTCGCCGCTCGGCAGAACCACGCCCGGGCCGAGCAGCGCCGGACCGCGTCGGAGCTGGTGGGTCGCGAGCATCGTCTCGTCGTGCTGCTGCTCGTGCTGCTCGACCATCGCGTACGGGAACAGGTCCTCGGCGCGATCCAGACCGTCGAGGACGCGACCGCGCACCTCCGCGAGGAAGCCCCGGGACTGCGTCGGCGAGAGCAGCGGCAGCGACGGCCGCTCCGCCCGCGGGTGCTGGAAGGCGTCGTACAGCCCGTCGATCTCGGCAGGCAGGACCCCCTCCCGCCGGGCGTCGCCCTGGCGCAAGAGCCAGAGGTCCTCCTGCTGACCGACGTGCGCCAGGTCCCACACGAGCGGGCTCATCAGCGGGCTGTGCTGCCGGAGGAGCTCCGGCTCGTCGAAGCAGGTCAGTCCCAGCGTGCGTTCCCTGGCCCGCTCCAGACCCGCCGCGATCTCCTCACCACGCATGCGCTGCCGCCTCCAGTACCGCGAGCGGCCCGTGCCGGTCCGCCTGCTCGCGCACCTCATCTCCCGGGCTTCGGCCTCGCGTCACCAGTTCGGCGTACTCCTCGACCTCGCGCCGGAGATCCACGGGGCAGCGTTGGGCGGCCAGCTCGACACACCGACGGGCGGCGCGCGCGACCCGCGGATCGTCCAGTCCGTCACGGGCAGCGACCGACCAGGCGCCCGCGAGCGGTTCGCACGCTTCAGCCGCCCCGTCCGCCACCACCGCGTCGTCGAGCAGGGTGACGGTGAGCGCCGCGAGCCCCGGCCACCAGCGGTCGGGCACGGCGTCCAGGCACCGGAGCTCCACGAATCCGCGCAGGCGGACCGGCGGGAAGAGCGTCGACAGGTGGTAGTCCAGGTCGGCCACCGTGGGCATCCGTCCGGCGAGCGCGCGCTCCTCGGAGAGCCAGGCGAGGAACGGGACCCGGTCGGTCACCGGCACGGCCTCACCGGTGTCCGGGTCGCGCACCAGCATCACCGGCGCTGCCATCGCGTAGGACGCCCAGTCCTGCCTGGGATCGGTGCCCTCAGGGGCCGGGCCGCACCGCGCCTGATCAAGCTGGCCCCAGACCTGCTGACGCATCGACCGCCAGCCGGTCCGGCGGCCACCCAGGACCGGGGAGCACGCCGAGATCGCCACCAGGACGGGGCCGAGCCGGTTCAGGTGCCGCATCCGCGACGACCAGCAGCTGGCGGGCCCGGCATCCACGTTGATCTGGAGCGCGGCGGTCGCGCACATCATGGCCCGCGCCGCGGTACCGCAGCCGGCCGCATCGAAGTGCCTTTCCATCGCGGCGTACCGGCTCGCCGGGTTGACCCGCTGGGCCGGCCGGGCGGGGTCGGTGCCCAGCGACGCCAGACCGAGCCGGCTCGCGGCCAACGCGGCGGACAGGGCCGTCCTGTCCTCCCGCAGAACCCGTACGGCCGAGCGCACGTCGGGCATGGGCAACGTGGAGAGTTCGAGCTGACCGCCCGGTTCGACGGTGATCCGGCTGCCGCCGGGCATCACCGGCACCCTCGCCAGCAGCCCGCTGACCTCCGGCCATTCAAGGCGCCGTCCCGGGCGCTGAAGGTCGACAAGATGGAACTCCAGCTCCAGCCCGACACGGCCGTGCGGCGTGGGGCTCAGGGCCCGGGCCTCCGCGTGGGCCCGCGCTTCCTGCTCCGAGGCGAGGGCCACGCAGGCATCGGCGACGGCGAGTTGAGCGGCCATCCGCCCCCTCCAGGTCCGGACCGGTCGCACAACGGCACGACCGCGGGTCGGTGCGGGGAGCGGCCGGGCGAGGCCGTCCTCGACACCATGCTCACCCCGGCTCCAGACCCTGGCAACCCCACCGGCCGCATCCGCCGGACCCTGTCGCGGACCCCGTCAACGCGGATCACGGAAGGGCGGGGCGACCGGCTTCTGGCCGCTGGTCGCCGTCACGAGCGCCGCCGCGACCTCCCAGAGCTTGCGGTTGCTGTCCTGTGACGTCTTGCGCAGCAGGGCGAACGCCGCCGCGGGGGTGCAGCCTTCCTGGGCGATGAGGATGCCGATGGCCTGATCGATGACGCTGCGCGTGCTGAGCGCCTGGCGCAACTGGTCGGTCAGCTCGGCCTGGTGAGCCTGACGCATCACGATGTCGAGCAATTTCGCGGCGAAGCGGGCCAGGCCGCGGGCCCGGCTCAGCGTGTCGGCCTCGTCGAAGGCGTGCGGACGGACGCTGTAGTGGTTCATCGCCCCCAGCGTGCGCCCGTCCACCGTCAAGGGCAGGGAGAGCGAGCTTCGGACACCGCGATCCTCCGCGAAGGTCGGGTAGCCGCCCCAGCGGGTCTCGGCCGCGACATCGGGCACCGCGACCTCCCGGCCGCTCTTCAGCGCCTGGAGGCAGGGCCCATCCCCCGCTTGGTACTGCACCTCGTCGACCGCCGCGGCGAAGGCGTCACTGCTGGCCACCGTCAACGAGCCGCCGACCTCGCGCACCGTGACCCCACACGAGGCCGGCTGCACACCCATGCCCGCCGCCGCGACCGTGAGCTCATGAAGGAAGCCCTCGACGCCGGACGTGCTCAGGAGCAACCCCACCAGCTCAGTCAGCGCCACGTCGTCCCCGTCCGGCCCGAACGAGTTGCTGTCCATCGTGGCCACCGTCCAGGACCGGCAGAGCCGCAGTCGACGGAGCCGCCGGCTCCGGCGGGCCACGACTCGAGGAAAGCCTCGACGGGACGGTACGACCGCCGCGGCGCTCTGCCTACCCTCCGGCAGCTGCCGTCGGGCGCCCGCTCGTACCGGGGCAGCACCCCCACCCGCCGGAAGCCCACGCTCTCGTACGCCCGGAGCACGACCTCGTCACCCTCGCCGCGGATCGTCTGCGGGGCGGCGGCGTCCGCGGGCAGCCCCGGACGCAGGGCGATGCCTTCCGCGGAGATCCCGGGTGACGTGCGGTCCACGGTGATCTCCTCCGCCGGCGCTGACGATGCTGGCAGGTCCCGACCGGCTTGCGCCACCGCATTCACGCAGGACACCAGCGCCACCGCCCGAGCGTTGATCCCGGGGGGCGACCCGGGTCCGGGCGGGACCGAAGGCGGCCGTAGAATGGTTAGCGAAAGCAACGACTTCGTGTGATCCGACCTTGGAGGACTCTTGCCGACCCACGCTCGCGACGAGGTGACCGACCGCCTCACCGCCGAGTACGCCGACCGCTTCAGCTCTGACGAGGTGGCACAGCTGGTGGATCGCTGCTGGCAGGACCTGGCCGCGGGTGGCGGGAGTCCTACCGTGGGCCTGCTGGGCCGGATGGCCCGGCGCCAGCTGGAGGACATCGGGCTGCGCAGCCGGGTCGGCCGCGCGACGTTCGGCATCACGGCCAGTCGCGGGCGCACCGTCCTGCACTAAGCGCGGCACGGTGGCCGGCTGACCGGCGCCTGCTGACGACGTCCCACCTGGCCAGGAACGCCAGGAAGCGGAGCGATGACACACGGGGTCTCCCGCCGTACTTTCAGTGCGGGCCCCGTCGCGTCCGCTCCCGTGCGGAACCCGGCTGAGGTAGGGACGCCGATGACAGCAGCGACTCGCGCCGGCACGTCCAGCGACGAAACCGGGCTGCGCAGAAGCATCGGCCTCTGGGGCCTGATGTTCGTCTCACTCGGCTCGATCATCGGCTCCGGCTGGCTGCTGGGTGCCCTCGGGGCGGCCAAGTCCGCGGGACCGGCCTCCCTGCTCTCCTGGCTACTCGCCGGCGCCATGCTCGGGGTACTCGCTCTCATCCATGCCGAGCTCGGGGCGGCGTACCCGGTGGCGGGCGGTACGGCGCGGTTCCCGTACTTCGCCTTCGGCGCCCTGGCCGGTTTCACCGCGGGCTGGGCCGCATGGCTCCAGGCCGTGACGATCGCACCGATCGAGGTCGAGGCGAGCATCCAGTATCTCAGCAACACGAGCTGGGCGAAGCAGCATCTGGTGATGCTGCACCCCAACGGCACCCTGAACCTGACCGGCCTGCTCGTCGCCACCGTGCTCATGCTGCTGTTCACGATCATCAACCTGGCCGGCGCCAAGCTGCTGTCCGACAGCAACGCGGCGATGGTCATCTGGAAGACCGCGGTGCCGGTCCTCACCATCGTGGTGCTGCTGACCCTGTCATTCCACGCCTCGAACTTCCACGCGGGCGGCGGGTTCGCTCCCTATGGTGCGCACGGGATCTTCGCGGCCCTTCCGGCCGGCGTGGTCTTCGCCCTCCAGGGCTTCGAGCAGGCCATCCAGATGGGCGGCGAGGCACGCAACCCCCAGCGCGACATCTCCCGGGCGGTCATCAGCGCCATGCTGATCGGCACCGCCATCTACATCCTGCTCGAGGTGGCGTTCATCGCCGGCCTCTCGCCGGCGAACCTCACCCACGGGTGGGCGAACCCCGTTCAGCCCGGCGACTTCGGCCCGTACGCCACCATCGCCGCCGCGGCCGGTGCGGCCTGGTTGGCCAGCCTGCTCTACATCGACGCCTTCATCTCGCCCGCCGGGACGGGCCTGGTCTACGTCGGCACGTCGGCCCGCCTCTCCTACGCCCTCGGCGAGGAGGAGGTTCTCCCGGAAGCACTGACCAAGCTCAACAGGCGCGGCGTCCCGGTGTACTCGATCCTGCTGGCCTTCGTCGTCGGCGAACTCGCCTTCCTGCCGTTCCCCAGCTGGCAGTCCCTGGTCGGCCTCGTCACCTCCGCGACCGCGATCATGTATGCCTTCGCCCCGGTCTCCCTGGCCGCCCTGAACCTGCGCGACCCGGACCGGCCGCGTCCCTACCGGATGCCCTTCCCCCGGGTCCTGGCGCCGGTGGGCTTCGTCTCGGCGAACCTGATCATCTACTGGAGCGGCTTCGAGGCCACCTGGAAGATCCTGGCCGCCATCTTCGTCGGACGGGTCCTTTTCGAGATCGCGCTGCACCAGCAGCATGACGTGCGGCGCAAGGACGTCGACTGGCGCGCGGCGTCCTGGATCTGGCCGTGGCTCATCGGCCTGATGCTGATCGGCCTCATCGGCCGGTACGGCCGCGGCTCGGAGCACGTCCTGCCGAACTGGATCGACCTCGTCGTCGTCGTCGTGTTCGCCGTCGTCATCTTCTACTACGCCGTCAGCGTCGCGATGAGTCCGGAACAGGTCGGCCACGCGGTCGCGGTGGAGGAACGCCGGTTGGCCGAGGCGCCCGCGATCACGACCGCCTAGGGCGTTCCGATGCAACCGGTGAGGCTCACCGGGCGTCAGGGGCGACGCGCCGCCCAGGCGGTCCGGCTGCCGCGGACCGTCAGGTCGCGGCGGCGCATGAGGCCGTCCTGGTTGTCGTCCGCCAGGAGGTGGTCGAGGGTGATCCGGTCCTCGGCGGTCAGCCGGCCGTCGAGGGCGGAGCGCAGGTGACTCAGGTAGGCATGCGCGTAGCGCCCGGTGCTCGGCGCCGGGCTCACCTCGAGGGCGAAGGTGCGCTGCTCCACGATCGCGAACCCGGCTCGCTCCAGGTGCGGCCGCCAGTCCGGGTGCACGTTCCCGTTCGCCTGCCCCGCGGCCCCATGGAGACGTGACTCCAGGCCGGGTCGGCCCAGCCCGACGTCGTCGGGCAGGAAGCGTGGGAGGGCGTCCATCTCGATGACCACCAGCAGGCCGCCTGGATCGAGCGCGGCGTAGATGTCGCGGAACACGCGGTCCGGGTCGGTGACCTCGTGCAACGACAGCGCCGCCCACACGATGTCCACCCCACCGTCCACCGGGCCGATCTCGGGCCATGCGTCGTCCAGGTCGGCCTGCACGACGCGCAGCCGGTCAGCCAGCCCCTGCTCGAGCGCTGCCGCCCGGATGCGCTCGAGCATCAACGCCGACCGGTCGATCGCGACCACGTCGGAGGCCGGGAACCGACGCGCGAGCGCGCGGCTGCCGGTCCCCGTTCCCGCGCCCACGTCGACGACCGTGCGCGGAACGACCCGAGCGTGCTCCGCGGCCCACCCGGTCATCTGGTCCAGGTACGAGCCGAGCACCTCAGCGTCGAGGTCCAGCAGCTCCACCAGCACCGCCTCGTCCTGGTGTGCCTGCGCGCCGTGGTGCGGGTGCTCTGTCATGCCGCCACGCTAGGCCTTCCATGCGTACAAGACATAGACTCTTGCGCATGACGCAAGAACTCGCCCTGGACAGCCTGATCCGCCAGCGCATCCGCGGGTTGCGCCTGGCTCGCGGCTGGTCGCTGGAGTCGCTGGCCGCCCGCTGCTTTCTCAGCGCTTCCACTCTGAGCCGCATCGAGACCGGGCACCGCAGGATCGCTCTCGATCAGCTGGTCCCCATCGCCCGGGCCCTCGGCACCACGCTCGATCAACTCGTCGAGTCGGCCGACGACGAGGACGTGGTGATCCGGCCGCAGCCCGAGCACATGCGGGGGCTGACGACCTGGCTCCTGTCTCGCGAAGGCGCTGTCCATGGCGTGACCGTGGCGAAGATGCGCATCACCGCCGAACGACCGACCGGACCGGAACAGCGGGGGGTGCACCCCGGCCGTGACTGGTTCACCGTTCTGTCCGGCACAGCGCGCCTGCACCTGGGCGAGCGGACCATCCTGGTCCGGCCGGGCGACGCGGCCGAGTTCTCGACCATGGTCCCGCACACCATCGGAGCTCACGACGGTCCGGTGGAGATACTCACGATCCTCGACCACGACGGCGACCGAGCCCACCTGCACGCCATGGACGCTCTCCAGCCTTGATGCCGGTCGGCAGCAGCTGGACGCCGGTTTCGGCACGTCGGCCCTCCGCTGTTCGGTGGACCTCCGGCGGGTAACCGGCTGACATGGCAGACAACGGCACGAGCAAGACGACGACCGACCACGACGAGATCCGCCGCTGGGTCGAGGAGCGGGGCGGCCGACCGGCACGGGTGAAGGGCACCGACCGCGGCGGCGACGACGTGGGCATCCTGCGGATCGACTTCCCCGGGGTGGGCGCCGAGGAGGAGTCCCTGGACCCGATCTCGTGGGACGAGTTCTTCAAGGAGTTCGACGAGAAGCAGCTGGCGTTCCTGTATCAGGAGCGGACGGCCGACGGTCAGATAAGCCGGTTCAACAAGTTCGTGAGGCGGGACGCCGCGAAGAGTTGATGCGGCCGGCTCAGGACCCCTGCGGGTCCGCGGCACCCGCGGGCACCCCCGTCGCCAGCGTGACGTGGGCGCGACGGCGATAGCCGGCGACGTACTCCAGGAGCGCCGGGCCACGGGGACGACGGCCGGGCCGGACGTCACAGGTGAGGACCTTGGTGTCCTGGATCAGCACGTTCGGCTCGAGCGCGATCCCGAACAGGTCGTTGACGACGTCGCCGGTCACCAGGCCGGTGTGGCCCCAGTGGTACGGCATCCAGATCTGGTGCACGACCCGGTCCTGCACCCGCAGCGGCACGAGGCGGTCGGTGACGACCACGCGCGCCTCCACCGCGGTCCGGCTCGTCACCACATGGCCCCAGCCCAGGTGCTGCAGCCCCCGCTCCGCGGCCAGTTCGGGCGAGACCTCCATGAACAGCTGCGGCTGGAGCTCCGACAGGTACGGCAGCCACCGGCTCATCCCGCCTGCCGTGTGGTGCTCGGTCAGCCGGGAGGTCGTCATCACGTAGGGGAAGACATCCCCGAACGGCTCGGGCGGCGACGGGTTCGACGGGTTGTCCGGCCGGGGGTAGACGATGCGCGTCGGGTTGCTCTGCTGTCCGTAGAGGAGGTTACGGACCGGCGACTCGTGCGGCTCGTAGTGCGTCGGCATCGGTCCGTCCAGCAGGCCTCGCGGCGCGAACAGCCAGCCCTTGCCGTCCGCCTGCATGATGAACGGGTCGTCGCCCCGCAGCGCCGCCGGCCCCACGGCGTCCGGGGGCGGTACGTACGTCGGCGGCTTGGTGCGCTCGAAGTCCGGCACGTCCTCCCCGGTCCACTCCCCGCGCTCCTCGTCCCACCAGACGCAGGCCTTGCCCTCACTCCACGGCCTGCCCTGCGGGTCCGCCGAGGCCCGGTTGTAGAGGATCCGTCGGTTGTACGGCCAGACCCACCCCCACTCGAGGGCGTAGAAGGTCTGCTCGTCGCGTGGCCGGCGCCGTGCCGCCTGGTTGACCCCGCCGGCGTAGACGCCGCTGTAGATCCAGCATCCGCACGAGGTCGACCCGTCCGCCTTGAGGTCCATGTAGCCGTCGACGAGCCGGCCCGTGGTGAGGTCCGAACCGTTGATGTGCCGCAGGACGTCCTGCCCGGAGGGCTCGTCCCCGTCCACCTCGTAGTCCCAGGCGAGGTCGAGCAGCGGACGGTCGCGGTCGTCCGTCGAGGCGGCCAGCCGATCCTTCAGGAGCCGTCCCAGGTGGTAGAAGAACCACAGCTCCGAGCGCTGGTCCCCCTTGGGCTCGAGCGCCTTGTCCCGCCACTGCAGCATCCGCTGCGTGTTGGTGAACGTGCCCTCTTTCTCGACGTGCGAGGCAGCCGGGAAGAAGAAGACCTCGGTGCGGCACTGCTCCGGCACAAGCTCGCCGGTCTCCACCTCGGGCCCGTCCTTCCAGAACTCCGCGCTCTCGATCATCGCGAGATCGCGCACCACGAGCCAGTCGAGGTTCGCCATGCCGAGCCGCTGGAGCCGGCCGTTCGCCGAGCCGACAGCCGGGTTCTGCCCGAGCAGGAAGTAGCCGTAGACCGTCCCGTCGACCATGTCCATCGCGGTCCGGTACGTCCCGTGGTCGCCGGTGATCTTCGGGAGGTAGTCGAAGCAGAAGTCGTTGTCCTTGGTCGCGGCATCCCCCCAGTACTCCTTGAGCAGGGAGACGATGTAGGTGTCGGCGTTGCGCCAGAACCCCTTCTGCTTGTCCGCACGGATGCTGTCGATGTAGCTGGTGAGGTCCCTGTGCGACGTCCCGACCGGCATCGGCAGATACCCGGGCAGCAGGTTGTAGAGCGTCGGAATGTCCGTGGAGCCCTGGATGCTGGCGTGGCCGCGCATCGCCATGATCCCGCCGCCCGGCCGGCCGATCTGCCCGAGGAGCAGTTGGATGATCGACGCGGCGCGGATGAACTGCGCACCCAGGCTGTGCTGCGTCCAGCCCACCGCGTACACGACCGCCGACGTCCGCTCCCGCCCCGAGTTGCGGGTCCACGCCTCACAGACCTGGGCGAACAATTCCGGAGGCGTGCCGCAGATCTGCTCCACCACCTCGGGCGTGTACCGCGCGAAGTGCCGCTTGAGCACCTGGTAGACGCAGCGTGGATCCTGCAGCGTCGGATCGGCCGGAATGTCGCCGGTCACGTCCTCCAGCACCGGTCCGCCGGCTCCGTGCTGGTGGCCGGTGGCCAGCTCCCGCGCCTCCTCCGGCGAGGTGTCCCCGACGTCCGCTGCCGGGACGCCCGCGTACTGCCAGGTCGCCGTGTCGTACGCCCTCGTCTGCGGATCGAAGCCGCTGAACAGCCCGTCGAGATCCTCGGTGTCCCGGTAGTCCTCGTTCAGCAGGAACGACGCGTTCGTGTACGGCAGCACGTACTCGCGGAAGGCGAGGTCGTTGGTCAGGATGTGGTTGATCACCCCGCCGAGGAACGCGATGTCGGTGCCGGCGCGCAGCGGGACGAACTGATGGGCCAGTGCGCTGGTACGGGTGAACCGCGGATCGATGTGGATGACGGTGGCGCCGCGGTTCTTCGCCTCCACGACCCACTGGAAGCCGACCGGGTGCGCCTCGGCCATGTTCGAGCCCATGATGATGATGCAGTCGGACTTCGACAGGTCCTGCTGGTAGTCGGTGGCGCCGCCGCGCCCGAACGAGGTGCCCAGACCGGGCACGGTGGCGGAGTGTCATATGCGCGCCTGGTTCTCGATCTGCACGGCGCCCAGCGCGGTGAACAACTTCTTGATGAGGTAGTTCTCCTCGTTGTCCAGGGTGGCTCCGCCGAGGCTGGCTATGCCCATCGTCCGGCGCACCCGGTGGCCGTGCTCGTCGATGTCCTGCCACCCCTTGCGCCGGGCGTCGAGGACCCGGTCGGCGACCATGCCCATGGCGTCGTCGAGACCGAGTTCGCGCCAGGAAGTGCCGTACGGCGGCCGGTACAGCACTTTCTGCTCGCGCTGCGGGCCGGTCACCAGCTGCTTGCTCGCCGAGCCCTTCGGGCACAGGCGCCCGCGGGAGATCGGGCTCTCGGGGTTGCCCTCGATCTGGATGACCTGCTCGTCCCGGACGAAGACCCGCTGGGCGCAGCCGACCGCGCAGTACGGGCAGACGGAGCCGGCCTCGATGTCCGCGGTCGCGATGCGGGGCCGCACCCCGGCGTAGCGCGGCGACTGCACTGCCCGTCCGCGGGCCAGTGGGTCGGGTGAGGTGAGCTGCCGGTAGACCGGCCACCGCTCGACCCACTCCCGAACGCCCACGCCGCACCTCCGTCCTCCGGCGCTACCCCCGTCGACGTGACACAACCGGCGCTGTCCGAGGCGTGATCACAGGCCTAGCGTGTGACCGTGGACGACGACGGCCGGGACGCTCCGCCCGACCTGCAGGCCGCGAGCAGCCGCACGATCATCGTCGCCGGCGCGGCCAACCTGGCCATCGCTGTGGCGAAGATGATCGCCGCCGTCATCAGCGGCTCGGCGGCGATGCTGTCGGAGGCGGCGCACTCGCTGGCGGACACGGTGACCGAGATACTGCTGTACGTCGCCCTGCGCCGGGGGCATCGGCCCGCCGATGACCGGCACCCCCTCGGCCACGGCCGGGAGGCGTACCTGTGGGCGCTGCTGGCCGCCTTGGCCACCTTCACCTTGGGCGCCGGGGTCTCGATATCCCAGGGCATCGCGAAGCTGAGGGAGCACGCCGAGGCCGGCGACCCGACGATCGCGTTCGTCGTCCTCGCGGTTGCCTTCGTCATCGAGAGCGTGTCCCTGACCCAGGCGGTGACGCAGATCCGCCGCAGATCGAGGCGCTGGCGGATGAGCCCGTTGACGTACCTGCGGGTGACGACGGACACCACGGTCAAGGCCGTCGCCTTCGAGGACAGCGCGGCTCTGGTCGGTCTCCTGCTGGCGGCCGCCGGCCTGTCCCTGACCCACGCGACCGGCAGCCCCGTGTGGGACGGCCTGGCCTCCATCGGGATCGGGCTGCTGCTCGTCGTCGTCGCCGTGGCGCTGGTCATGGCGAACTCGGCACTGCTGGTCGGGCGATCCGCGCTGCCCCAGATCGAACAGGCCCTGCGGGCGGACCTGGAGGCGCTGCCCGAGGTCCTCAGCGTCCCGCTGCTCCTGACCAGTGTGCTGGGACCCGAACAGCTGATGGTCGGGGCGAAGGTCGAGTTCGCCGACCACCTCACGGCGGACGACATCGAGCGGGTCGCCGACGAGGCCGAACGGCAGTTCACCAGCCGGTACCCGGGGATCAAGCTGGTCTTCCTGGACCCCACGCGGCGCCGCTCCACCGCGCGGCCGGACGGTCCGTGCGCGTAACCGCTGGTGTGACGGACCATCACGGCGCATACTCGGACGCACCAAAATCCGCCGCTGTGGGGGCGCCCCATGTCGAGCTACGACATCCACCCGCCCGAGCTGGTCCCGATCCTCTCGCGAGGCAAGCATCGCAATCCCCGCAAGGGGGCGTGCTTCATGGAGATGGCCTCGTACCTCGCCGGTGAGCGCTGGAGCGATCATCCGGCGTGTACGCATCCGCTGCTCGGTGCGGTCGCACGTCACGTCAACGACCGGACCACCGATGAAGGCCGTCAACGGCTCGTGGAGCTGATCCCGTCGGTGATCGGCCTCACCAGCAACGACCTGCATGTCGACGCCGCGATCGCTCTGCGCTGCGCGACGACGGCACTGCCCGTCGTCGCGGCCGAGCGCCAGCGGATCATGGCCGCCGCCGTCCTCGGGGCGATGCGCGTGCTCGCCGACCTCGACGGGCGGACCTCGGCCGCCATCGAGGAGCGGGGCCGCACGGCGCTGGCACAGGTGCCGCAGGCCGCCCGCTGGGCGCGGGACTTCACGTTCGAGATCAGAACCTCTCCCGTGGTGTTCCGCCGCGTCTCCGCGCCGACGATCGCGCACTACGCCGTCGAGGGCATCGCGCAGGCGTGTGTGCCCGAGCCGGACGAACTCCTGCGGGCTCTGCTCATCGGAGCCATCGCGGACGTCCGCGCGTGGGTGCAGACGGAGGACGTGCCCGCCGGGCCGCCCGTCCCGGCGCAGCCGGACCTCAGGGCGCGCGCGGCCCGCTGAGCAGGGCCCGGCACCCGGCCTCGAGCCCGGAGTCCGTGATGGCGGTGACGCTGCACCGGCCCGGGTACGACCATGCCCGGCGGGTGATCGCTGCGGGCCGGGTGGTGCTCGACGACAGGGATGCATGGAGCGAGCATCAGCCGACCGCCGCTCAGGAGAACGCCTACCTCGAGGAGCACGGCTTCGCGGCGTACGGCAGGTGGCACCTGGGCGTCGACGACGCCGCCGCCGAGGACACCAAGGCGCGGTACCGCTTCCCGTACGGGGACTTCGAAGCGGTGCACCGGTGCGGCGTGCTCGCCGCCGAGGTCCGCGCGGGGCAGTACAAGCACGCGGACATCCAGGTCGCCGCCGCCCACCTGCACGGGATGCTCGACGAGCTGATGGCGGCGAGACCGGGTTCAGGCGGCGGCTGACCGGCGGGTTGACGCCACCGAGGCCGGGAAAGGACCGTCGCACCTGAGAGGACCGGAACCCTCGGAGCCCCGAGGGCCTCCAAGGAGGCGCAGTGCACGTCCGCCTCAATCTCGTGACGGCCGACCCGGCCAAGCTCTACGACGTCGTGGACTACGTCCGGCACGACGTGCGCGCGATGCTGGAAGGCCGGCCGGGGAACATGGGCATGTCCCTGCTGGTGAACGATCCGCTGGGCATCGCCATCGTCGAGTCGTACTGGTTCTCCGGCGACGCGATGCGGGAGAGCGAGCACAGCGTCGCGGCCAGCCGGGCCCAGGCGGTCCGCCGTGGGGCCGCCACGGTCTCCGTCGAGCGATTCGTCGTCGCCAGCTCGACCCGCACACGACGGCCCGAGGCGGGTGCAGGGGTCCGCCTGACCAGGGTGGAGGGCGATGCCAAGGCCGTCGACCGGATCGCTACGGCCTACGAGGACATCGCCCTGCCGTGGTTGACGGATACCGACGGCTTCTGTGGCGCGACGCTCTACGAGGACCGGGCGACCGGCCGGGGAATCCGGCAGACCTACTGGCGGGATCCGGTGGCCCTCAGCGCGAGCCGGGGCGCCGCAGCCGGAGTACGCGCGGAGGTGGTCGCCGCGGCGGACGGCTCGATCCGCGCGCTCGAGGAGTACAGCCTCGTCTTCACGTCCGGCTGGCCGGAGTGATGCCCGTTACCGGCGGTCAGCGGTCGAGCAGCCTGCGTACCTGGCCGGTCGTCGTCTGCTTGAAGTCGGCGTAGTACCTGCTCACCGCACCGAACCCGTCCGGCGCATGAAGGCACAGCACGAGGTCGGCCACCTCGTCGAGCGCGCGGCAGCTGTCGGGGGCACCGACCGGTACGGCGACCACGACGCGGCCTGCGCCGGACGCGCGCGCCGCCTCGACGGCGGCCCGCATGGACATGCCGGTGGCCAGCCCGTCGTCGACGAGGACCACGGTGCGGCCCGTCAGGTCCTGCGCCGGCCGGTCGCCCCGGCACTCGCGCTCCCGGCGGGTCAGTTCGCGGCCCTCCCTGACCGCCACGGCCTCGATCTCCGCCGGGGAGATGCGGAAGCGGCGTACGACGGCCCCGTTCAGGACGCGCACACGGCCGCTCGCGATCGCGCCCATCGCCAGCTCGGGCTGTCCTGGGGCACCCAATTTGCGCACCACGGCCACGTCCAGCGGCGCGCCCAACGCGACCGCCACCTCGGCGGCGACGGGCACACCGCCCCGTGCCAGACCGAGGACGACGAGGTCGGCCTCGGGCGGCGCCGCATCGGACAGCACATCGGCCAGCCGGGCCGCCAGCTCCCGGCCGGCACTGCTCCGATCCTTGAACAGCACGGACATCCCGGCACCACTCACGCGCTGCCCTTGCGCACCTGGCGCAAACGCCCCACGGGTGCGCGCGCACAGCTGGGGTACGGGATGCGCATGACGGACGAGGAGGTGGCGCGGGCGCTGGAACAACTGCCCGGCTGGACCGGCGACGCCCGGCGCCTGAGCCGCACGCTCGAGGTGCCGGCGGACCGGCAGCAGACGATGCTCGACGCGATCCGCGAGGTCCAGCGTGAGCTCGATCATCATGCGGTGATCGCCGAGGAGCCCGGCCGCCTGACCCTCACGCTGTGGACCCACACCCGCGACGAGGTCACCCGGCGCGACCTCGAGCTGGCCGGCCGCATCAACGAGATCGCTGCCCGCTTCTGATCCGGCGGTCAGGCGTCAGCGGGGTACGAGCGGGCACAGCACGGTTGCCGGCCCCGCTGCCGGCACGGAGGTCGGTCATGCGCGTCGCCGTCGTCGGCACCGGCCGGCTCGCCCGCAGCCTCGTCGTCCGGCTGAAGCGGGCGGGCTACGACGTCGTCGTCACAGAGCTGCCCGGACAGGAGCCACCGGCCGGCCTCGCTGTCGACGCGGGGGCGGAGGCGGAGCCGCTGGACGAGGCGGTCGCGGGGGCTGACGTGGTGTTCCTCGCGATCCCGTTCGGGCGGTTCCGGGACCTGCCCGCCGAGACCTTCGCCGGCAAGGTCGTGGTCGACGCCACGGACTACGACGCGGCTGACGACGGACCCATGCCGGAGCTGGAGGCGACACCGTCCAGCCAGCTGCTGGCCCGCCACCTGGCCGGAGCCAGGGTCGTGAAGGCGCTCAACACGCTGAACCTGCTGACCCTCGGCGAGACCGGCCTGCTCGCAGGTGACGTACCTCGACCTGCTGTGCCCGCGGCCGGGGACGATCCGAAGGCCAAGGCCGTCGTGTCCGACATCCTGGTCGACCTCGGCTTCGATCCGGTCGACGCCGGAGCGCTCGCCGACAGTTGGCGGCTCCAGCCCGGCATGCCGGTGCACGGACTGCTGACCGACATCGACGACGTACGCGCCAAGCTGGCCCTCACGTCCTGACGCGAAACCGTCTAGGCCGCCAGCGGGACGTAGACGCTGCTGCCGTCCGCGAGGGTGCCGCCGACCAGCCGCAGGCCGGTGGCGTTCTGGGACGGCGCGGGCCCGAAGGTCAGGTACTGCGTCCACCAGCGGCCGTCACCGCCGGAACCGCCACCCATCAGGCGGTACGGCGTGTCGGCATCGTCGACCATGCTGAAGACGGGCAACGCGCGCCCGACCACGGGGCGCGGCGGCGGGGGGAACTGCGCGAGGTTCCACTTGATGCGGTCGCCCCACAGTTCGACGGACGCCACCACGAGGCGGCCGCCCTCGGTCGCCGGGCGCTCCTGGGCGACCGGCAGGACCCGGTGCAGCGTCGGCACCTCGCCCAGCCAGCGCTCGAAATCGTCACTCAACACGGACAGCACTCCCTCATTCACCGAGCGTCATCCCCCGCAGCCACGGTAGTCCCGACACCGATGATGTTGGGCTGCGGCAGGCGGTTCCGTCGGCCCCTGCCGGGTAGCGGCGCGCCATGGGAAGCGGTCCCATCGTCATCGGGTACGACGGCACGGCGACTGCCGAGCAGGCGCTGCTGCAGGCAGCGGCGTTGATGGCCCCGCGGCAGGCCCTGGTCGTCGTCGTGTGGGAACCGGATCGGGTCTTCGAGGTCATGGCCTGGCCGGCGGCGACCGCCGGCATCCCACTGGCGCCGCTCGACATCCGCGCAGCCCTGGAGGTCCAGCAGAAGGAGGCGGAGCGGGTCCAGGAACTGGCCGCGCGGGCCGCGGACCGGGCCCGGGAGGCCGGCCTGGAGGCGGACGGCCTGGCCGTCGCGGACGACCGCACCGTCGCCGAGACCCTGGTGCGGATCGCGCGCGAGCAGGACAGCCGCGCGCTCGTCATCGGTGCGCGACCGCACCCATCCCTCGGGGAGTTGGTCCTCGGCAGCACCGAACGCGACGTGGTCCGCACCGCGCCGTGCGCCGTCCTGATGGTGCGCGGCCAGGATCAGGCCGGCTGAGCCGGCAACCGGCCCAGCAACCACCCCGGCCCGACGACCGACCCGCCGGTGCCCCGCACCCGCTCCCCGAGGCCCCGGTCGGCCGACACGAGCGTGACGGGCTCGTCGGCCTCAGCGGCGACGGCGGCGAGGGTGTCGTCGCCTTCCCCCCTGGCGTGTACGACGCGCACCCCGTCCTCGGTGCTCTCCTCGACGCCTCTACGCGCCTGCCCCTCCAGGACCAGCACCACAGGCAACGGCAGGCTGCCGTCCCGCGCGGCCGCGCGTACCCGGTCGTACAGGGCCCGCGCGGCGCCAGGACGGTCCCGCCACCAGCCGGTGGGGCGCGAGCCGACCACGTTGGCGGCGTCGATGAGCAGCACCAGTCCGTCCTCCCCGCTCCGCGTCCACCTGAGCGTCAGCCGGGGACGCCTCGGCCTGCGGTGCGTAGCGCGACGTCGCGCGCCTCGCCGTACGCCGCCCGGACCCGCTGCCCGGACGCGACGTCCGTGGGCTCCAGCACGACCAGTCCCGGCAGCGTCCAGTCCGGCGGGGCCGCGCCGCCCGCCAGGACCCACGCGGCCTGCCGGGCGGCGCCCCGGGCGACGTACTCCTCCGGCTCCGGCACGGCCACCTGGGTGCCGAACAGCGACGGGGCGACAGTGCGTACCGCGCCCGACCGGGCGGCGCCACCGATGAGCAGCAGCCGCCGCGGGGCGACGCCCTGTCGGGTGAGTGCCTCGACCGCGTCGGCCAGCCCGCAGAGCATCCCCTCGACCGCGGCGCGGGCGAGATTCGCCGGCGTCATCGACGCCCGGGTGAGCCCGGACAGGCTGCCGGTCGCGTCCGGCAGGTCCGGCGTGCGCTCCCCGTCGAGGTACGGCAGCAGCACCAGTCCGCCGGCACCCGGCTCGCCCTTCAGGGCGAGCGCGTCAAGGCCGGCCAGGTCGGTGCCCAGCAGCTGCGCGGTGGCGGTGAGGACGCGCGCGGCGTTGAGCGTGGCCACGAGCGGCAGGAAGCGTCCCGTTGCGTCGGCGAAGCCCGCGACGGTCCCGGTCGCGTCGCCGACGGGGGCGTCGTGCACCGCGAACGCCGTGCCGCTCGTCCCCAGCGACACGATCACGTCCCCGGCCACGGCGCCCAGACCCAGCGCCGCGCCCATGTTGTCGCCGGTACCCGCTGCCACCACGACGCCGTCGGCGGTCTCGCCGGCGCGCTCGTCAGGGCCGAGCACCCGGGGGGTCTCGATCGCGCGGCCGAAGGCCAGCGCCAGCAGGTCCTGGCGGTACGTCCCGGTCGAGGGCGCCCAGTAGCCGGTTCCGGACGCGTCGCCGCGGTCCGTGACGAGGTCGGCGGCCGACCCGGTCGGCCGCTCCAGCAACCGCGACGTCAGCCAGTCATGCGGCAGGAGCACGCTCTGCACCCGGCCCGCCGAATCCGGCTCGTGCTCGGCCAGCCAGCGCAGCTTGGTGACCGTGAAGCTGGCCACCGGGACGCTGCCGACGGCCTCGGCCCAGGCGGCCGCACCGCCGCGCTCCGCGATCAGGTCGCGCGCGGCACCTGCCGAGCGCACGTCGTTCCAGAGCAGAGCCGGCCGGACGACGGAGCGGTCCGCATCCAGGACGACCATGCCGTGCTGCTGTCCGGCGACGGCCATGGCGGACACGCCGTCGAGCAGCCCGCCGGAAGCCGCCTGCTGCAGGGCCTGCCACCAGGCCCCCGGGTCCACCTCAGTCCCGTCCGGATGGGGCGCCTGCCCGCGGCGTACCACCTCACCCGTCGCCGCGTCACAGACGACGATCTTCGTGGACTGCGTCGAGGAGTCGATCCCGGCAACGAGGGTCATGCGCCAGCTTTCTGGAGGGCCGGTGCCAGGCGGGCGAGGGCACCGAGCGGATCGTCGAGCAACGGTGCAAAGGCGAGTTCGGCGGCCCCGACCGCGATCGAGTCGTCGCCCAGGCCGGGGAGCTCGAGCCGCACGTGCTCGCGCGGCGCGGCCAGCGCTCCCCCCAGCGCCTCCCGGACCAACGGCTCCGTCGCCGTGAAGATGTGCCGGCTGACCCCGCCGAACAGGATCAGCTCAGGGTTGAAAACGTTGACCAGGTTCGCCACCCCCACTCCGAGTGACCGGCCTACCCGCCGCATCCCGGCCTGCGGCCACCGCTCCCCCGCGGCGTACGCCTCGAGGACTCCGGCCAGGGTCATGCCGGCCGGTGCCCCCGTCGCCAGCAGGACCGCCTGGTCGCCGACCTCGGTCTCCCAGCACCCGCGCCGGCCGCAGCGGCACAGCCGGCCCCGCGGGTCGATGCTCATGTGCCCGATCTCGCCGCCGTACCCGCCGGAACCCCGCATAGGCCGGCCTTCGAGGATGAAGCCGCCGCCGATGCCCACCTCGCCGGAGATGTAGACCATGTCGGACAACCCGACACCGGCACCACGCCGGTGCTCGGCCATAGCACCCAGGTCGCCGTCGTTGCCGACGTCGATCTGCAGCGAGGTCCCGAGCCGTTCGGCCAGCAACTCCCGCAGCGGCACGTCCACCCAGCCCAGGTTGGGCGCGAAGCGCACCGCGCCGTCGTCCGAGCTCACCACGCCGCAGACGCCGACGCCGATCCCGACGCAGACCGCGTACGGCGGAGCCCCGGCGAACATGGCGCCGGCGAGCGCGTCGAGCCGCCCGAGCGTGCGCGCGACGTCGTAGTCGCCGAGGGACTGGCCGAGGTCGGTGCGGTCCAGAACGACACCACCGAGACCCACCCGGACCGCGGTCAGGTGCTCGACGCCGACATCGAGCGCGAGCACGTAGAAGCGCTCGGACTCCGGCTCCACCGTGATGGAGGGGCGACCGGCGCCGGCGCCGCCCCGGCCCACCGGTGCTGCCTCACGGACCAGGCCGGCCTGCACCAGGTCGGCGGTGAGGGCCTTGATCGTGCTGCGGTTCAGGCCGGTGAGGGCCGTGAGATCCGAACGCGACGTCGCCCCGTGGACATGCACCAGCCGCAGCAGGCTGCCGAGGTTGTGGCGGCGAACCTCGTCCTGCGTCGCGGCAGACCGTCTGTCCACGTGGAGGTCTGGGTCCCGCTCAGACGCGCCCGGTGGCGGCCGCGCGACGACGCGAGATCGCATCCACGCTGGCCGCGACGAGCAGGACGACGCCGGTGACCATGTAGACGACGCTGGACGGTTGGTTGAGCAGCCCCATCCCGTTGATGATGATCGCGATCACGAGGCCACCGAGCACGGCGTCCATCATCTTGCCCTTGCCGCCGAACAGGCTGGTCCCGCCGATGACGGCAGCGCCGACGGCGTACAGCAGCGTCTCGGCGCCACCGGTCGTCGGGGAGATGGAGTTGTCGCGGCTGGCCAGCAGGAAGCCGCCGATCGCCGCCAGCGTCGAGCAGAGCACGAAGCACAGCAGCTTGACGCGCTGCACGTTGATGCCCGCGCGGCGGGCCGCCTCGGCGTTGCCGCCGACCGCATAGACGTGCCGGCCGAAGGCCGTCCTGCCGAGCAGGAAGTTCAGCAGCACCAGCAGGGCGACGAGCAGCACGATGACCTCCGGGACGCCCTTGATCGACGTCACGGCGGGGTTGCGGCTGCGCTCGGTGCTCAGGTACCAGGTCGCCGCACCCAGCAGGACCGCCAGCACCGCCACCTTCGCCAGCACGACCTCGATCGCGTCGGCGTGCAGCCCGTCGGCCCGACGGGCCGCGGCACGCCGCAGCGACACGTAGGCGTACGCCCCGACGACGACCGCGAAGAGCACCCAGCCCAGCCAGACCGGCAGGTTGTTGTTGTTGAGCGCGAGCAGCACCGGGTCGCGGACCGAGATGGTGCCACCCTCCCCGATGAGCTTGAGCAGAACGCCCTGCAGCCCCAGGAAGGCCGCCAGGGTGACGACGAACGACGGGATCCCGAGCCGCGCGACGAGCATGCCGATGCACGTTCCGATGACGGCTCCCGTCACCAGTCCGGCGATGATGGCGAGCCACCAGGGATGTCCCTGGCGGGTCAGCACGATGCCCATGATCGATGCCGCGGTGCCTGCCGAGAAGCCCGCGGACAGGTCGATCTCACCGAGCAGCAGGACGAAGACCAGCCCCATCGCGATGACGATCAGGGCGGCGCTCTGGTTGATGAGGTTCGCGAAGTTGAAGGCGTTGGTGAACGTCGACGGACGCAGGATCGAGAAGACCAGGGTCAGGACGACCAGCCCGAGGACGGCCGGTAGCGCGCCGACGTCGCCACCGCGTACGGCCGAGACGTACGCACGGATCGCGGTTCCCAGCCCGGGACGGGGGCGCCCCTCGTCAGCCGCGGGGGCCTCGGGCGCGAGTGTGCTCGAGGTCATGATGCCTCCGCATTGGTCAGCGGGCCGGTGGGTTCGGTGCCGTCGGCGGGTCCGGCGGTCAGGGCCGCGGCGCCCAGGCCGAGGGCGCCGGACCGGCCCGAGGTGATCAGTTCGACGACCTGGTTCCGCGTGACGTCCGCGGAGCGCACCTGCGCAGCCATGCGGCCCAGATAGAGCACCGAGATGTTGTCGGCGACCTCGAACACGTCGTTGAGGTTGTGGCTGATGAGGACCACGGCGAGCCCGTTGTCCGCGAGCCGGCGTACCAGTTTCAGGACCTGTTCGGTCTGGGCGACACCCAGCGCGGCGGTCGGCTCGTCGAGGATGACCACCCGGGAGTTCCAGATGACGGACCGGGCGATCGCGACCGTCTGGCGCTGGCCGCCGGACAGACTCGCGACCAGCTGCCGGATCGACTTCACGGTGCGCACGGACAGGCCGGCCAGCGTCTCGGCGGCGCGGCGTTCCATCGCCGCCTCGTCGAGGCGGCCGCCCTTCGTGATCTCCCGGCCCAGGAAGAGGTTGTGCACGATGTCGAGGTTGTCGCAGAGCGCGAGGTCCTGGTAGACGACCTCGATGCCCAGCGCGTTGGCCTGCTTCGGGTTGGTCACCGTGACGCGGTGACCGTCGAAGGTGTACATCCCGGAGTCGAACCCGTAGATGCCGGCGATGCCCTTGATGAGGGTGCTCTTGCCGGCGCCGTTGTCCCCGACGAGCGCGGTCACCTGCCCGGCGTAGGTGTCGAAGTCGACGTCCTGCAGGACGTGCACCGCCCCGAAACTCTTGTTGACGCCGCGCAACTGCAGCAGCGCCTCAGGTGCCGGGTCGGCGGACGGGGCATCGGTCGTACTCGGCATCGTCATGGGGACCTCGCAGGTGGCGCCGGTGTGGTGTGGGGATCGAACAGGGTCGGGCTGGCGGCCCGGCTCAGAGAGCGCGGGCCGCCAGCCTGCCTGGTTACTGGATTCCTGCAGCCTTACAGGCGGCGGCGTAGTCGGCGGTGCAGATGTCCGACGCCTTCCAGAAGCCATCGGTGATGACGTCCTTGACGTTCGCCTTGTAGATGGCCTGCGGGATCTCGAGCGCCGACGGGACGTCCTTCTTCAGGACGGTGTCGGTGACCTTGCCGGTCGCGATGCTCGAGGCATCCTTGCCCTGGATGAGGGCGATCGCGAGCTGGGAGGCCGCGTCGGCCTCCTTCTTGATGGCCTTGTAGACGGTCATGCACTGGTCACCCGAGAGGATGGCCTGCAGCCCGGCGACGCTCGCGTCCTGGCCGGTGACGGGCACCTTGCCGTTCAGCTTGTTGGCCTTGAGGCGGGCGATGATGCCGCCGGCCATCGTGTCGTTGGCGGACACGACACCGTCGACCTTGCCGTTGTTCTGGGTGTACAGCTGCTCGAACGCGGTGCCCGCGATCTTCGCGTCCCACTTGCCGGTCTGGTCACCCACGAGCTTGTACTTGCCGTCGAGGGGCTTGAGGGCCTCGACGTAGCCCTGCTTGAACAGAGCGGCGTTGTTGTCGGTCGGGTCGCCGTTGATCTGGACGTAGTTGACGTTGGACGTCTTGCCCATGTCCGTGAGGCACTTCTGCAGGCCCTCACCCATGAGCTTGCCGACCGCCACGTTGTCGAACGACACGTAGTAGGACGCACCGCCGCCGAGGGTCAGGCGGTCGTAGTCGATCGTCTTGATGCCGGCGCCCTGGGCCTTCTTGAGGCAGGCGGAACCGGAGTCGGAGTCGAGGTTGACGATGAGCAGGACCTTGACACCGGCGTTGATCATGCCGTCGCAGATGGTGCCGAACTTCGACTTGTCGCCGTTGGCGTTCTGGATGTCGGCGCCGACGCCGGCGGCCTGGAACGCGGCCGCGAGCAGGGGCCGGTCGTTGGCCTCCCAGCGCGGCGACGTGGCGGCGTCGGGGAGGATCACGCCGACCTTTCCGGTCGCGGCGGCGGCGCTGCTGGCGCCACCGGTCGCGCCGGCCGTCGTCGAGCTGGAGCTCGAACCGCCGCACCCGGTGACGGCGAGGGCGATCGCGGCGACTGCGGCGATCCCCCACAGGGACTGCTTGCGCATGCTGGTCCTTTCGTGGCTGGAGTCGTGCACCGGGCAGGCCCTGCTGGCTGGCCCCCGACTATGGCTGAGCATCCGTGCGGGGCAGGCGCACCGACGGTCCGCACACCCATTTGTTGTGGCCCGCAACTTATGCATGATCGGTGCGCCCGACAAGGGTTTCAGGCCTGTTGCTTGAGCCCACCGGCGTAACGATTACGTGACGGTGACCGCATCACGCACGCAACGTCCCCCGGCCGAGCCAGGTCGCGGGATCGGCGAGGACCCCGGACACCACGGACGTGGCGGCGCCGAGGACCGCGGACTCGGGCCCCTTCGTCGCGATCCGGACCCGCGGGGGCGCCCAGGCCGACCACAGGACGCGGGCGGCCAGCTCCGCCTCCACGGCGGGCTGGATCCAGGGGGCCAGCGGACCGTAGATGCCGCCGAGCACCACGGTGCCGACGTCCAGGAGGTTGACCATGCCGGCCACGACGACGCCGAGGGCGTTCGCCGCGTCGGCGAGGGCGGCGAGCAGATCGGCGTCACCGTCGGCCGCCCGCTGCACCAGCAGCCGGATCGTCGGCTCGCCGCCCAGCGAGGTGGCCGCGCTGCCACTCAGGCCGGCCCGCCGCAGGATCGCCTCCTGCCCGGCGTACTGCTCCAGGCAGCCCCGGGCGCCGCAACTGCACGGCGGGCCGGCCGGGTCGACGGTGACGTGGCCGATCTCCCCACCCCAGCCGCGACTGCCCCGGAAGAGCCGGCCGCCGAGCACGATCCCGGCCCCGATCCCGACCTCTCCGGACAGGTGGACGAAGTCAGGGGCGTCCTCCTGGGGCCCGCTGGCCAGCTCGGCGAGCGCCGCATAGTTGGCCTCGTTGTCCAGCGAGACGGGCAGCGCGGCCAACCGCGGCTCGCGGCGCAGGAGGCCGGCCACGTCGACGTCCCGCCAGCCGAGGTTCGGGGCGAGCAGCAGCCGGCCCCTGCCGGGCTCCACCAGACCCGGGAGGGCCAGCGCGACGCCACACACCTCGACCCCCTTGGCCGCGGCCGCGTCGAGCCCTGCACAGGCGAGGGCGGCCGTACGCGACAGCGCCTCGGGCGGATCGAGCAGCCGCTGGTCGGCGGCGACGACCTCGTGGAACACGACGCTGCCGGTGAGGTCGACGACGGTCGCGGCGACATAGTCGACGTTGAGCTCCAGTCCGAGGCCGCCCGGGCCGCCCGGGGCGAGGACGAGGCCGACCGCGGGACGGCCGCTGCGTGAGGTCCTGGGCAGCTCGACCTCGCGGACCAGCCGGCCCGCGAGCAGGGTGTCGACCAGCGTGGACGCCGTGGCCCGGGTCAGACCCGTGATGGCGGCGATGCGCGCGCGGGACACCGGCGTGGCCGCCTCCGCGACGATCCGGAGCGCCAGTCCGAGGTTGTGCCCGCGGAGCGCGCCCTGCCGGACGGGACGGCCGGCGCGGCCGAATCCGCCGGTCGCCGAAGGGGCGGGTCCGGCGCTCTCCTGGTCGCTCATGCCCTTGACGTTGGCACGAGCCACGCATAAGTTCAACCCCTCAACAAATTCCCGAGGAGCAGTCATGACGCTCGTGCCCAGCGGTGAGGACCAGTTCTCGTTCGGCCTCTGGACCGTCGGCTGGCAGGCCCGCGACCCGTTCGGGGACGCGACCCGGCCTGCGCTGGACCCGGTCGAGTCCGTCCACCGGCTCGCCGAGCTCGGCGCCTGGGGCGTCACGTTCCACGACGACGACGTGTCGCCGTTCGGCGCCGACGAGCAGACCCGCCAGGAGCACATCAAGCGCTTCCGCGCCGCGCTGGACGAGACCGGCGTCGTCGTCCCGATGGTGACGACGAACCTGTTCACGCACCCGGTCTTCAAGGACGGCGGCTTCACGAGCAACGACCGCGAGGTACGCCGGTACGCGCTGCGCAAGGTCATGCGCAACATGGACCTCGCCGCCGAGCTGGGCGCGAGCACCTACGTCTTCTGGGGGGGCCGCGAGGGCGCCGAGACCGACGCCGCCAAGGACGTCCGCAGCGCGCTCGAGCGCTACCGCGAGGGACTGGACCTGCTGGCGCAGTACTCGATCGACCGCGGGTACGGGCTGCGCTTCGCCATCGAGCCCAAGCCGAACGAGCCCCGCGGCGACATCCTGCTGCCGACCCTCGGCCACGCGCTCGCGTTCATCAACTCGCTCGAGCGCCCCGAGCTCGTCGGCGTGAACCCCGAGGTCGGCCACGAGCAGATGGCCGGGCTGAACTTCGCTGCCGGCATCGCCCAGGCGCTCTACCACGGCAAGCTGTTCCACATCGACCTCAACGGCCAGCGCGGCATCAAGTACGACCAGGACCTCGTGTTCGGCCACGGCGACCTGCAGAACGCGTTCTCGCTCGTCGACCTCCTCGAGCACGGCGGCCCCGGCGGCGTGCCCGCCTACACCGGCCCCCGCCACTTCGACTACAAGCCGTCGCGCACCGACGGCGTCGACGGGGTCTGGACCTCGGCCGCTGCCAACATGCGCATGTACCTGCTCCTGAAAGAGCGCGCCGAGGCGTTCCGCGCCGACCCCGAGGTGCAGGAGGCTCTCGCCGCCTCGAAGGTCGCCGAACTGGCCGTGCCCACCCTCAACGAGGGTGAGTCGTACGACGACCTGCTCGCCGACCGCTCGGCCTACGAGGACTTCGACACCGACCCGTACTTCGGCGGCAAGTCGTTCGCATTCGTGCACCTGCAGCAGCTGGCCGTCGAGCACCTGATGGGCGCTCGCGGCTAGTCGCCACCGCTTCACCGCCGGTCGTCGGCGTCGGCGCCAGTCCGCAGACTGGTGCCGACGCCGATTTCCGGTGTTTCGACCGTTTTCTCGAAAGGAACCGCAATGACGCTGGTCGCCGGAATCGACTCCTCCACGCAGAGCTGCAAGGTGGTCGTCCGCGACCTCGACACGGGCGCCCTGGTGCGCTCCGGGCGCGCGTCCCACCCCGACGGCACGGAGGTGGATCCCGCGCACTGGTGGGACGCGCTCCTCGCCGCCGTCGCCGACGCGGGCGGCCTCGACGACGTCGCCGCCATCTCGATCGGCGGCCAGCAGCACGGCATGGTCTGCCTCGACGAGCAGGGGGCGGTCGTCCGCGACGCGCTGCTCTGGAACGACACGCGATCCG
>JAOPWV010000042.1 GCA_025965475.1 Frankiales bacterium
CCGTCGACGCGGCGGCGAGCAGGGCGCCGCCCACCCGGCGGCGCCGGTGCTCGCGACGCAGGTTCTCGGCCAGCCGCAGCTCCGCGTCGGCGGGGAGCGGCGAGCCGTCGGCGTACGCGTGCAGCGCGCCGGAGATCCGGTCCTCAGGGGTCATGTCCTGCTCTCCATCCGGGCGGCCAGGGCGGCGACGCCGCGCGAGGCGTGCGACTTGACCGAGCCACGGGAGATGCCGAGCGCGGCGGCGATCTCCGCCTCCGACAGGTCCAGGTAGTAGCGCAGCACGAGCACCTCGCGCTGCCGGCGCGGCAGCCCGGCCAGCCCTTCGACCACGGCGCGCCGGTCGTCGACCGCCAGGACGGTCAGCTCGGCCGACGGCTGCTCCTCGTACGGCGGGGCGTAGCCGCGCTCCGTGCGCCGGCGGCGCAGCCGGGACCGCGCCCCGTTGAGGACCGAGGTGCGCAGGTAGGCCAGCGCCTTGTCGCGGTCCCGCAGCAGGAACCACCGCCGGTGCAGGCGCAGAAAGGCGTCCTGGACGACGTCCTCGGCGGTGGCCTCGTCGTCCACCAGCAGCCGGGCCAGGCGGCGGAGCCCGGTGGCGTGCGCCCGGAACAGGGCCGTGACGCCCTCGTCGGCGTCGCGGGGCAGGGCGTCGCTGGCGGTCACGGCGACCCCTCCCGTGGTGACGGTCATGCCTTCAGGACGCGCGAGTGCCCGTCCGGTTGTCACGCCTTCTCGAGGTACTCCGCCCGCTCCTCGTCCACCAGGTCGCGCACCGCCTGTGCGAGCGCCGGATGCCGGGCGAGCTCGGGGTCGCCCGCGATGAGCGCGACCGCCTCCTCGCGCGCCTCGCGGATGACGTCCTCGTCGCGGAGCAGCTGGAGCATCCGCAGCGAGGACCGCTTCCCGGACTGCGACGAGCCCAGGACGTCGCCCTCACGGCGCTGTTCGAGGTCGACCCGGGACAGCTCGAACCCGTCCGTGGTCGCGGCCACCGCCTCGAGCCGGTCCCGGGCCGGTGTGCCCCGCTCGGCCTCGCTGACCAGCAGGCACAGCGCGGCGTGCGCGCCCCGGCCGACCCGGCCGCGCAGCTGGTGCAGCTGGGAGACACCGAACCGGTCGGCGTCCATGACGACCATCACGGTGGCGTTCGGCACGTCGACGCCGACCTCGATCACCGTGGTGGCGACGAGCACGTCGACCTGCCCGGCGGCGAACCGCCGCATCACGTCGTCCTTGGCGTCCGGCTGCATCCGCCCGTGCAGGGCCTCGATCCGCAGCCCGTGCAGCGGGCCCTCTGCGAGCATCGGCGCGAGGTCGAGCACCGCGACCGCGGGCCGCCTGCCCTCGGCGTCCGGGGCGGCGCCGACGTCCGGCGCCTCGTCGTCACCGAGGCTGTCGCCGATGCGCGGGCAGACCACGAAGGCCTGCCGGCCCTCGGCGACGTGCTCGCGGATCCGGGTCCAAGCCGCGTCGAGCCACGCGGGCTTCTCGGCCACCGGCACCAACGCCGTCTTGATCGGCGAGCGGCCCTTCGGGAGCTCGGTCAGGGTCGACACCTCGAGGTCGCCGTAGACGGTCATCGCGACCGTGCGCGGGATCGGCGTCGCCGTCATGACGAGCACGTGCGGCGGGGACCCGCCCTTGGCGCGCAGGGCGTCCCGCTGCTCGACGCCGAACCGGTGCTGCTCGTCGACCACGACGAGGCCGAGGTCGGCGAACTCGACCCCCTCACTCAGCAGCGCGTGCGTGCCCACGACCAGCCCGGCCTCCCCCGAGGCGGCCTCCGAGAGGGCGGTGCGCCGGGCCGCCGCGCCCTGCGAGCCGGTCAGCAGCGCGACCCGGGTCGCCACGTCGGCGCCGCCGAGCTCACCGGCCTGCGCGAGCGGCCCGAGCAGGGAGCGGATGGACCGGAAGTGCTGCTGCGCAAGGACTTCGGTGGGCGCCAGCAGGGCCGCCTGTCCCCCGGCGTCGACGACCGAGAGCATGGCGCGCAGCGCGACGAGGGTCTTGCCGGACCCGACCTCTCCCTGGAGGAGACGGTGCATGGGGTGTGGCTCGGCCAGCTCCGCGGCGAGCAGTTCGCCGATCTCACGCTGCCCGTCGGTCAGCGTGAACGGCATCGCGGCGTCGAACGCCGCGAGCAGGCCGTCGGGCCGGGGTATCCGCGGCACGCCGGGGCTGGCCCGGGCGGCGGCCCTGCGCTGGGCGAGGGTCACCTGCAGGACGAACGCCTCGTCCCAGGTGAGCCGCTGCTTGGCCCGCTGGACGTCCGGCCAGCCGCCGGGCACGTGGATCGCCCGCAGCGCGGGCTCGAGGCCGACCAGCCGGCGGCCGTCGCGGACGTCCGGCGGCAGCGGGTCGGCGCCGAAGTCGACCATCTCGAGGACGTGGCGCACCGAGCGCTGCACCACGAACGTCGAGACCTTCGCGCTGGCCGGGTAGATCGGGACGAGCTGGCCGGCGAAGTCGGCGCTGATGACGCCCTCCTCGTCGTCCACGAGCTGGTACTCCGGGTTGGCCAGCTGCACCCGGTTGTTGAAGACCTCGACCTTGCCGGCGAAGAACGCCCGGCGCCCGGCGCGCAGCTCTTTCGCCGCCCACCGGCGGTTGAAGATCGCCATCGTCATGGTCCGGCCCTCGTCGTCCTTGACCGTGACGTCGGTCTTGTGGAGCTTCGGCCGGATGTCGCGGGCACTGACCTTGGTCACCTCGGCGAACACGGTGGCGTGCTCGCCGACCTGCAACTCCCCGAAGCCGGTGAGCTGCCCGCGCTCCTGGTACCGCCGGGGGTAGTGCCGCAGCAGGTCGCCGGCCGTCCGCAGACCGAGCGTCGCCTCCATCGGCTTCGCCGTCTTGTCCCCGAGCAGCGTGCCGAGCCGGGTGTCGAGTCCCGCCACTACTCGACGCCGAGCAGGACCGGGTAGTGCGGCTGGCCGCCCTCGTAGGCGACCGCCTCGGCAGCCGGGTGCGTCTTCTCGACGTACGTCGCCAGGCGCTCGCCCAGCCCGTCCGCGGCGTCCCCACCGGTGACCACGGTGACGAGCTCGCCGCCGCCGGCCAGCATCCGGTCGACGAGCTGGTGCGCCACGTCCTCGACGTCAGCCCCGATGAGTACGACGTCCCCCTCGATCAGCCCCAGCACGTCGCCGGGGCGGCAGATGCCTGCCATTGTCGCCGCCTCGCGGACGGCGGTGGTGACCTCGGCCCAGCGCGTCGAGCCGGCCGCCTCGGCCATGGAGGCGACGTCGTCCGCGAACGGCCGGGTCTCGTCCGCGACGGCCGTCGCCGCCAGCCCCTGCACCACGGACCTGGTGGGGACGACGGCGACGGAGAAGCCCTCCTCCCGCGCGGTCTCGGCAGCCGCCGACGCGACCGCCACGACGTCCCTGTCGTTGGGCAGCAGGACGACCTCGCACCGCCCGGCCCGGCGGATCGCCGCCAGCAGCTCGCCGGTGGAGGGGTTGGCGCTGGGGCCCCCGTCGACCACCACGGCGCCGGCCTGCTCGAACAGCGCGGCCAGCCCCGCCCCCGGCGTGACGGCCACCACGCCTCGCCCGACAGGGCGCTCGTTCATCACCGGAAGGGTGTCGGCGGCAATCTGGTCGGCGAACCGGGTCACCGTGATGCGGGACGGCCGGCCCGCCTCGACGCCGGCCTCGATGGCGGCTCCGACGTCGTTGACGTGCGCGTGCACGTTGTGGAGGTGGTCGGTCCCGACGACGACCACCGAGTCGCCGAGCCCGACCAGCACCTCCCGGAGCCGGTCGACCGCCGGGCCGGTGGTGTCGTGCAGGAGGTACTGCACCTCGTACCCGTACTCCTCGCTGCCCCCCTCACGCGCGACCGCGAGCCCGCTGCGGTCCCGGGGGACGACCAGCGGCTCCGCAGCGGCCGGCACCTGCGCGAGCCCGGTGACGACCTGCTCGAGCGCGTCCAGCAGCACGCACAGCCCACGGCCGCCCGCGTCGACGACCCCGGCGGCGGCGAGCTGCGGCAGCAGCGCGGTGGTGCCGGCCAGCGCGCTCCTCGCGCCGGCGGAGGCTGCCCTGACGACCGCGGCGAGGTCGGCCGGCCCGAGCTCGGCCGCGGCGGCCGCGGCCTCGCGCGCCACGGTGAGCACGGTTCCCTCGACCGGGGCGGAGACGGCGCGGTAGGCCAGCTCGACCGCGCGGATCAGCCCGCGCTGCACGCTCTCCGAGGTGGCCTCGGACTGCTCCGCCAGGACGTCCGCCAGCCCGCGCAGCAGCTGGGACAGGATCACGCCGGAGTTGCCGCGCGCCCCCATGAGCGCGCCCTGGGCCATCGCGTCCACGGTGGCGGCCATGTCGGCGGGCGCCGCCTGCAGGGCCTCGACCACCGCGGTCATGGTCAGCTGCAGGTTGGTGCCGGTGTCACCGTCCGGGACCGGGTAGACGTTGAGGGCGTCGATCTCGGCCCGCGCGGCCGTGAGCGCGTCGAGGCCGGTGGCGCACCAGCGTCGTACGGCGGCGGCGTCGAGAACCTGCAGCACGCTGTCCTTTCCGTCTGATCCGGGCGGATCTGGGAGGCGAGATTAGCCGCCTGCTACTCTTCGTGGGTTGTCCGGGACGCCCCGGACCCCCCGTTCGTCTTCTTCCTGGGAGTTCTCCGTGTCTGCGACCTGCGCCGTCTGTGGCAAGAAGCCGGGCTTCGGCATGTCGGTCAGCCACTCCCACCGCCGGACCCGCCGCCGCTGGAACCCGAACATCCAGACCGTCCGAGCGCTTGTGGGCAAGACCCCCAAGAAGCTCGACGTGTGCACCTCCTGCATCAAGGCCGGCAAGGTCGTCCGCGCCTAGTTCCGGCTCGACCGCACCGCAACGCCCGCAGCTCGCGCTGCGGGCGTTCGTGCGTCCAGGGCCCGTTCCGACCTGCCCCGCCCGCCCGGATCAGTCCAGCCGCTTGAGCTCGTCCTTGTAGCGCCGGCCGTTCCACGTGTAGAGCGCGACGGCCGCCTCGAACGACCCCTCGGGCACCGCCTCGAGCCGCATCTTGGCCGGGATCCCGAGGGCCATCGCCCTGGCCGGTACCTCGGTCCCGTTGCTGACGACCGCGCCGGCCCCGACGAGGGCACCGCTGCGTACGACGACGTCGTGCAGGACCACCGAACCGGACCCGACCAGGCAGCGGTCCTCGATCGTGCAGCCCTCCAGATGGACGAGGTGCCCGACGACGCAGTCACTGCCGACCGTCGTGGCCTTCTCGCTCGTCGCGTGCACCACGGTGCCGTCCTGGATGGACGTGCGCTCACCCACCGTGATGGTCCCGTAGTCGCCGCGCAGGACGGCGCCGGGCCAGACGGTGGCGCCGGCGCCCAGCGTCACGTCACCGATCACGGTGGCGTCGGGATGGACGTACGCGTCCGCGTGGATCTGCGGTACCCGGTCACCGAGGGCGTAGACGGCCAAGGGAGTTCCTCCGGTCGGTCTCGAGGGGTGGCGAGGTGGCATCGTCGCATCCGGTGGGTACGGTGCGGCCATGGCCTACTGGTGGTGCACCGACCACAACACCGTCGAGGGCGACAGCGGCTGCCGGGCGGAGGTGCGGCTCGGGCCGTACCCCACCGAGGAGGCCGCCTCCCATGCCCTGTCCAACGTCGCGGAACGCAACAAGGAGCAGGACGCGAAGGACGAGGCGTGGGAGGAGCGCGGCGAGCGCACCTAGGCCGCGCTCCCCGGCAGCTCCTTGCCGAAGCACAGGTTGCCCGGCCTGTCGGCGTACATACCGAACCCGGGGATCGGCGCGTACATCCGTTTGATCTCGCCCGTCACGTCAGCCGGCGCGGACTCCCCCGCAGCCGACCGGCCGGGTGCCGAGGTACGCCACCAGGAACATCCCGCGCGGCGGGACGACGTCGTCGGCGCCCATCGGCGTCGCGTCGGGGCCGCCGTAGCGGCGGACGTACTCCTGCTGGACGAGGGCGACGAGAAGCTGCCCGCTGGGCCCGTCGAGGCGCTCAGGGGTGATCTGCGGGATCACGCGTAATGGTCCCAGCCGCCGGTGCGCGGACGGCCGGCGACGGTCACCTGGGCCGGCCCGTCGAGCACCCGGCCGATCACCCGGCAGCCGGCCGGCACCTCGGCGTCCGCCGGCAGCGTCGCGACCAGGGCGTGGTCCTCGCCGCCGGTCAGGAACAGCTCGTCGGCGGGGTCGACGTCGACGTGCACCGCGCTGGCCACGGCGATGTGTCCGAGGTCGGCGAGCAACCCGTCGCTGACGTCGCACATGGCGGTCGCGCCCGCGTCGGCGAGGACCGGCCCCAGGTCGTACGGCGGCGTCGGCCGCCGGTGCGCGTCGACGAGCGGGCCGGACATCGTCCCCTCCCGCAGCAGCGCGAGCCCGGCGGCGCTGCGACCGAGCTCGCCGGCCAGCACCACCACGTCACCCGGCCGGGCGCCGGCCCGGGTCACCGGGGCCCGGCCCTGCAGGTCGCCCAGGGCCGTGACACTGACGACGAGTACCTCGGACCGCACGGTGTCCCCGCCGACGACGACTGCCCCGACGAGGGCCGCCTCGTCGCGCAGCCCGTCGGCCAGGCCGACCGCCCAGTCCACCGGCAGGTCGGCGGGAGCGGCCAGCCCGACCAGCAGGGCGGTGCCGCGGCCGCCCATCGCCGCGACGTCGGCCAGGTTCGCGGCGGCCGCCTTGCGGCCCACGTCGTACGCGCTCGACCAGTCCCGCCGGAAGTGCACGCCCTCCACGAGGACGTCCGTCGTGGCGACCACCCGGCCGTCCGGCACGGCCACCACGGCAGCATCGTCCCCGGGCCCCAGCAGGACGGCCGGGGACGTCCCGAGCCGCTCCAGGACCCGGGCGATCAGCCCGAACTCACCCAGATCCCGTGCGGTAGCGTCCGCCACACGCTCCAGCCTTCCAGAAGGAGTTCGTCACCGTGGTTCAGGCCTACATCCTCATCCAGACCGAGGTCGGCAAGGCCGCTGCCGTCGCCAAGGCGATCGCCGAGATCGCGGGTGTCGCACAGGCCGAGGACGTCACGGGCCCGTACGACGTGATCGTGCGCGCCGAGGCCCGCAACGTGGACGAACTCGGCAAGCTCGTGGTCGCCCGCATCCAGAGCGTCGAAGGCATCACCCGCACCCTGACGTGCCCCGTCGTCCACCTCTGAGGCGCGCGCTCCTCGCCGCCGCCGGCCTGCTGGCCGCGGGCGCCTGCACCTCGAGTCCCGCCCCCCGCCCGGCCGCGACCGGGCCGGTCGCCGTCCCGGTGCCGTCGGCGTCCGCCCCGCTGGTCGTCTCGGCCTGCAAGAACCTGCTCGGCTCCCTCCCCCAGCAGCTCGACAAGGGCGTGGAGCGGCGGCCGGTGACCGGCGACCCTGCGCGTACCGCCGCCTGGGGCGACCCGGCGATCACCCTGCAGTGCGGTGTCGCCCTGCCGGACCAGACCGCGACGCCGCTCGTCGTCGACGACCTGGCCTTCGTGACCACCCAGCGGGCCGGCCGGGTCACCTACACGACGCAGGGCCGGGCGGTGAACGTGTCGCTCGTCGTCCCCACGCCGTACGAGAACCAGGCCCTGCTCGTCCTTCCCCTGGTCAAGCCGATCGAGAAGGCCCTGCCGCTCCCCGCACCGGCCCCCGGCGCCTGAGCGGTCAGCGCAGGCCGGTGCCGCGGCGTAGGGCCGTCTTCACGAGCCGGTCGACCAGCGCCGGGTAGTCGACGCCGGTGGCCGCCCACATCCGCGGGAACATCGAGCTCGGCGTGAAGCCCGGCATGGTGTTGACCTCGTTCAGCGTCAGCGCGCCGTCCGGGCCGACGAAGAAGTCCACCCGCGCCAGCCCGGCGCAGTCCAGCGCGACGAACGCGCGCCGGGCCAGGTCCTGCAGCCGCTCGGTGACGCCGTCCGGCAGGTTCGCCGGGCAGTCCAGCTCGGTGGCGGCGTCGAGGTACTTGGCCTCGAAGTCGTAGAACGCGTAGTCGCCGACCAGGCGGACCTCGGCCGGGACGCTTGCCGCCGGCCGGCCGTACTCGTCCTCGAGGATCCCGCATTCGACCTCGCGACCGACGACCGCGGCCTCGACGAGCACCTTCGGGTCGCACCGCAGGGCCTCGTCCATCGCGGCCGGCAGCTGGTCCCATTCGGTCACCTTGCTGATGCCGATGCTGGAGCCACCGCGCGCGGGCTTGACGAAGACCGGCAGGCCGAGTTCACGCACCCGGCGTTCGACCGCGACGGTGTGCTCGTCCCAGTCGCCCCGGCGTACGACGACCGCAGCCGTCACCGGGATGCCGGCGGCGGCGAGCAGGACGCGCGCGACCGCCTTGTCCATGGCCGCCGCACTGGCGAGCACGCCGGAGCCCACGTACGGCACGTCGGCCATCTCCAGGAGCCCCTGGATGGTGCCGTCCTCGCCGTACGGCCCGTGCAGGACCGGGAAGACCACGTCGACGGCGCCGAGCACGGCGGGCCCGCCCTCGAGCGGGATCAGCCCGCCGGCCGTCGGGTCGCCCGGCAGCACGACGGCGGCGCCGTCCTTCACGGCGGGCAGCTCGCGACCGCTGATGGCCAGCTGGGCCGGGTCGTCGGGCGCGAGGACCCAGCGCCCCTCGGGCGTGATGCCGACCGCGACGACGTCGTACACGGTCCGGTCGAGCGCGGCCAGCACGCTGCCCGCCGAGACGCAGGAGATCGTGTGTTCGGTGCTGCGGCCGCCGAAGACGACGGCGACCCGGGTGCGCTTCACGAGGCGACCCTAGCCGCCGGAGAGCTCCCGCAGCGGCGGCTCGTAGGCCTCTCCGAAGGTCGGGAAGGCGTGCACCACGTCCGCGAGCACGGACAGCGGCACGCGGGCGCGGATCGCCAGCGTCGCCTCGGCCAGCCACTCGTCCGCCCGCGCTCCGATGGCGGCGGCCCCGATCAGCACGCCTGCAGTCCGATCGGCGGTGAGGACCAGCCGGCCGCCGCCCGTTCCGTCGGTGCTCGAACGGGCCACGTCGGCCAGGTCCATGACCGCCGTGACGGCGTCGACGCCCTCGTCCCGGGCCTGCGCCTCCGCCATCCCGACGCTGGCCACGGCCGGTTCGGTGTAGACCGCCCGCGGGATCGCCAGGTAGTCGGCGGTGCGGTCGCCGCCGAGCAGGTTGGCGGCGACGATGCGGGCCTGGTAGTTCGCGGCGTGCGTGTACGGCGCGATGCCCGTCACGTCACCGACCGCCCAGACGTGCTGCTGGCCGGCCACCCGGCAGTGGTCGTCGACGCGGAGGGCGCCGTCGTCGCCCGGCTGCACGCCGAGCAGGTCGAGACCGAGATCGCGGGTGCGGGGCGCGCGGCCGGTCGCGACGAGAACCCGGTCCGCCTCGACCGCGGTGCCGTCGGACAGGTGGGCCCGGGCCCGGCCGTCGGCGGTCCGTTCGAAGCGCTCGGCCTCGACGGAGGTCCGGACGTCGATGCCGTCCTCTCGGAGGGCCTGGGCCAGGAGGGCGGCGAGGCTCGGCTCCTCCTTGCCCGCCAGCTGGGGACCGGCCTCGACCAGCGTGACCGTCGTGCCGAAGCGCACATGCAGCTGGGAGAGCTCGCAACCGACCGCTCCCCCGCCGAGCACGAGCAGTGTCGCCGGGCGGTCCGGCGCGGCGAGCGCCTCGTCGCTGGTCCAGGTCGGGACGCTGTCGAGGCCGTCCAGGTCCGGTACGACCGGCGCCGAGCCGGTGGCGACGACCAGATCGGTGTACGCCAGCTCACGCCCGTCGACCTCGACCAGACCGGGCCGGGCGACCCGTCCACGGCCCCGCACCAGGGTGACGCCGGCCGCCTCGATGCCCTTGGCGGCCTCCGTGTCGTCCCGGTGCTCACTGAGGTCGTCCCGCCGCCGGGCCGCCGCGCGGTAGGCCTCGGCGGGCTCGTCGAGGTCCGGTGTGACAGAGGCGCCACCGAACTCGGGGAGCCGGGCCGCGTCATGGCGCGCCGCCGCGCTGCGCAGCATCGCCTTGCTCGGGATGCAGGCGACGTACGGGCACTCCCCGCCCACCCGCAGCGCTTCGACGAGGGCCACCGACCGGCCCGCCTCGGCGAGCGTCCGGGCGACGTTCTCGCCCCCTGATCCCGCACCGAGCACGACGACGTCGGAGGTCTCCATGTCCCTGTCATCACCTCAGGAGGGGGCGGCCACACCTTCGGCGCGGGCCGACGGCGTCCAGCCGCAACAGCACCCGCTCGCCCGCGCGAGATCGACGGGGAGGTCTACAGGGGGTCCAGGGCCTGCGCGAGGTCGGCCACCAGGTCCTCGGGGTCCTCGAGCCCGACGCTCAGGCGGACGGCCGCGGGGCCGATGCCGGCCGCGGCGAGCGCGGCGTCGTCGAACTGGCGGTGCGTCGTACTTGCGACGTGGCTGACCACCGAGTGGGTGCCGCCGAGGGAGGTCGCCCTCATGACCAGCCGCAGCCGGTCGCACAGCGCGAGGCCGGCGTCCCGGCCGCCGCGCGGCGTGATCGTGACGACCCCACCGAACCGGCCCTCGTCGAACAGCTTCACGGCCAGGTCGTGGTCGCGGTGGCCCGGCAGCCCGGGGTAGTCGATGCGCTCGACGACCGGGTGGTCGGCCAGCGCGGTGGCCACCGCCAGCGCGCTGCTGCAGTGCCGGGTGACCCGCAGCGGCAGGGTCGCCAGCCCGCGGTGCAGCAGGTAGGCCTCGTCCGGCGCGAGCGATCCGCCGAGGTCGATGCGGTCGTGCCGGACGCGGGAGAGAACGTCGGGCCGGCCCACGGCCACACCGCCGGTGACGTCGCTGTGGCCCCCGATGTACTTGGTCGCCGAGTGCACGACGAGGTCCACGCCGTGCTCGAGCGGGCGGACCACGGCCGGCGACGCGAAGGTCGAGTCGACGACGAAGGTCAGGCCGGCGTCCCGTGCGATCGCCGACAGCGCCGGCAGGTCGGCGACGCTCATCGTCGGGTTGGCGAGGGTCTCGCCCCACAGGACCGTCGTCTCCGGGCGGATGGCCGCACGCACCGCGTCGAGGTCGGCCAGGTCGACGAACGTCGTCGCCACGCCGAACCGCTCCAGGACCGTGGTCAGCAGGCCGTACGTCCCGCCGTACACCTCCCAGGGGGCCACGACGTGCGCGCCGGCCCGGGTGAGCGCCATGAGCACGGTCGAGATGGCCGCCATGCCGGACGCGAACGGCTGGCCGACGACCTCGCCGTCCACGTGGGCACCCTCGAGCGCCGCGACCCCCTGCGCGAACGCGTCGGCGGTCGGGTTGTCGACCCGGCTGTACGAGTAGCCGGGCTGCAGGCCGCCCAGCACGTCGCGGTACTCCGCGGCGGAGCCGAACGACCAGGCCGCCGTGCGGTGGACGGGCAGCCCCAGCGGCTGTTGCTCGGGCACCGGAGGCGCCGGCGTATGGACAGCGCGCGTGTTCTCGCCTGGCGTCATGGGCGACAGGCTAGGCGCCTACTCACTCCTCGTCTCGCGACTCATGAAGGCGCGCAGCATGTCGCCGGGGCTCCGCCCCTCGTGCACGACGGCGACGACCTGCTCGGTGATCGGCATGGACACGTCGTGCTTGTGGGCGAGGTCCAGGATGGACCGGCAGGACTTCACCCCCTCGGCTGTCTGCTGCTTCTGGGCGAGCAACTCCTGGACCTGCTGCCCCCGGCCGAGCTTCTCGCCGAACGTCCGGTTCCGCGACAGCGGCGACGTGCACGTCGCCACCAGGTCGCCGAGCCCGGCGAGCCCTGCGAAGGTCATCGGGTCGGCACCGAGCGCCACGCCCAGCCGGGCGGTCTCGGCCAGCCCACGGGTGATCAGCGACGCCTTGGTGTTGTCGCCGAAGCCCATCCCCTCCGCCATCCCGGTGGCCAGCGCGATGACGTTCTTCACGGCCCCGCCGAGCTCGCAGCCCACGACGTCGATGTTCGTGTAGGGACGGAAGTACGCCGTGGTGCACGCCGCCTGCAGCCGCTCGGCCGCCGCCATGTCGGTGCACGCCACCACGCTGGCGGCGGGCTGGCCGGACGCGATCTCCCTGGCCAGGTTGGGGCCGCTCACGACGACGACCCGGTCGGTGGGCACGTCGGCCACCTCCCCGATGACCTCGCTCATCCGTTTCGTGGTGCCCAGCTCGACGCCCTTCATGAGGCTGACGAGCAGCGTGCCCGGCGCGAGCACGCCGGCCACCGCGCCGAGGTTCTCCCGCAGGCTCTGCGACGGCACCGCGAGGATCACGAAGTCGGCGCCGGCGACGGCCTCGGCCGCGTCCGCCGTGGCCGTCAGGTTGCCGGGCAGGACGACGCCCGGCAGGTAGTCGGGGTTCTCGTGGCTGTCGCGGACGGCGCGGGCCAGTTCCGGCCGCCTGGCCCACAGCACGACGTCGTTGCCGGCGTCGGCGAGGACCTTGCCGAAGGCGGTGCCCCACGAGCCGGTGCCCAGGACCGCGGCACGGGTCACGCCGACCTCCGCTCGTCCTGCACGCGGGCGCCGCGCCACTCCAGCGGGATGCCGGCGGCGGGCTCGCCGCGGAGCTCCTCCAGGAGCCGGGTGATGGCGCGCATGACGTCCTCGGTGGCCGCCCGGAGCACCTCGGCGGTGAGCTCCTGGCCGGCGTACGGCGACAGGTCGACGGGCGGGCCCGCCAGCAGGTGCATCGTGTGCCGCGGAAGCAGGTGCAGCCCCTTGGTCCGGTAGCTGTCCAGGATCTGCTCCGAGCCCCACTGCGCGACCGGGACGACCGGCGCACCCGACAGCAGGGCCAGCCGGGCGACTCCCGTCTTGCCGACCATGGGCCACTTCTCCGGATCGCGACTGACCGTGCCCTCGGGGTAGATCGTGATGCACTCGCCACGGTGCAGCGCCGCCACGGCGTCCGTCAGCGCCAGCGAGGCGTCAGCGGTGTGCCGGTGGACAGGGATCTGTTGGGCGCCGCGCATCACCCGGGCCACCAGACCGCCGCCCTCGAAAAGCGTGCTCTTGGCCAGGAAGCGGGCGACGCGGCCGGTCCCGTAGACGACGTAGTCGGCCAGCGCGACCGGGTCGGCGTGGGAGATGTGGTTGGCCGCGAGGATCACGCCACCGGTCTGCGGTACGTGCTCCATTCCGCGCCAGTCCTTCTTCATGAAGGCCCAGCACAACGGCTTGAGGATGCAGGCCGCCAGTCCGTACCAGAAGCCGAGCCGGCGAAGCCCCACCCGTCGCTGCACCGTCGCTCCTGTCCGTCGCCTGCCGGGCAGCAGTCTTTCCTGCCCTGCCGTCGGCTGTCGAGGCACCCTCGCCGGCACCCTGCGAGACTCGTATGTCGTGCCCCCTGTCGCCTGGGGCCTCGTCGTGCCGGTCAAGCGGCTCGCCCTGGCCAAGACCCGCCTCCGGTCGTACGGCGACGTGCTGCGCGCGGAGTTGGCGTTGGCCTTCGCGACGGACGTCGTGACCGCCGCCCTCGCCTGTCCCGCTGTCGCCGAGCTGCTGGTCGTCACCGACGATCCGCGGGCTGCCGCGGTCCTGTCGGCCCTGGGAGCGCGGGTCGAGCCGGACGACCCGGATGCCGGGCTGAACCCCGCGCTGAGCCACGGGGCCGAGCTCCTCCGGGCCGGCCGCGACCTCGGCGTGGCCGCCCTGTCCGCCGACCTGCCCGCGCTGCGCCCGGCGGACCTCGCGGCCGCGCTGGCCGCCCTACGCCCCGGCCGGCGGGGCTTCGTGGCGGACGCCGGCGGGACAGGTACGACGCTGCTCGCCGCTCCGCCGGGCGTCGAGCTGGCGCCGGCGTACGGGCCGGGGTCCAGGGCCGCGCACGCCGCGTCGGGGGGCACCGAGCTGCCCGCGGCACCGGGTCTGCGCCTCGACGTGGACACGCCGGACGACCTGCGCGAGGCGCTGCGTCTCGGCGTCGGGGCGGCCACCGCTGCCGTCGCCGCCCGACTGGGAGCCCCCTGATGCAGGCGACCGTGAAGCACTGGGACCCTGAGACGCGGGGCGGGAGCGTCCTGCTGGACGACGGCAGCGAACTGTCGTTCCCGGGTGACGCGGTCCAGGTCCGGGCACTGCGATCGGGGCAGCGCGTCCAGCTGCGCAAGGACGGCGACCGGGTCGTTGCCGTCACCCTGAGCACCCTGCCGTTCGCCTGAGGGGTGCACCATGTCGGCATGACCGAACTGCAGCGCGAGGTACCGCCAGTGGAGATCGACGAGACGCTTCTCGAGCCGGTCACCGTCACGGTGGTCCCCGGCGGCAGCGACCTGCCTGAGGACCGCTTCCTCAACCGGGAGCTGTCCTGGCTGGACTTCAACGCACGGGTGCTGGCCCTCGCGGAGGACCCGGCCGCGCCGCTGCTGGAGCGGGCGAAGTTCCTGGCGATCTTCGCGAGCAACCTCGACGAGTTCTTCATGGTGCGGGTCGCCGGGCTCAAGCGCCGGCAGAGCATGGGACTGGGCGTACGCAGCCCGGACGGCCTGGGTCCCCGCGAGCAACTCGCCCGCATCACCCGCCGGTCGCGGGAACTGGCCGCCGCACACTCCCGCGTGTTCCTGGAGCAGGTGCGTCCGGCGCTGGCCGAGGAGGGCATCCGGATCGCCCTGTGGCGGGATCTGACGACCGAGCAGAGGACACCGCTGCACGAGTACTTCCGCTCCCAGGTCTTCCCGGTCCTGACGCCGCTGGCCGTCGACCCGGCCCACCCGTTCCCGTACATCAGCGGGTTGTCGCTCAACCTGGCCGTTCTCGTGCGCGATCCGGTCAGCGGCGCCGAGCACTTCGCCCGCGTCAAGGTCCCGAACAACGTCAAGCGGTTCGTCCCGGTCCAGTCCGGCGACGACGCGACGACGTACCTCCCGCTCGAGGAGCTCATCGGCGCGCACCTGCAGCAACTGTTCCCCGGGCAGGAGGTGACGGGTCACCACGCGTTCCGGGTGACGCGCAACGCCGACGTCGAGGTCGAGGAGGACCGCGACGAGGACCTGCTGCAGGCCCTGGAGCGGGAGCTGGCCCGCCGGCGGTTCGGACCGGCCGTCCGGCTCGAGGTCGGGACCGACGTCGACCCGCACGTTCTCGACCTGCTGGTGCGCGAGCTCGACGTCACCGACGACGACGTGGTGCAGGTGCCCGGCCTGCTCGACCTGTCCTCGCTGTGGCAGCTGTACGACGAGGACCGGCCGGAACTCAAGGACGAGCCGTTCGTGCCGGCCACCCACCCGCGACTGATCGAGGGCGAGCAGGCGGCCGACATCTTCGCGGCGCTCCGGGAGGGCGACGTGCTCGTGCACCACCCGTACGACTCGTTCGCCACGAGCGTGCAGCGCTTCATCGAACAGGCGGCGGCGGACCCGCAGGTGCTCGCCATCAAGCAGACGCTCTACCGGACCAGCGGTGACTCTCCCGTCGTCGACGCGCTCATCGACGCGGCGGAGGCCGGCAAGCAGGTCGTGGTGCTCGTCGAGATCACCGCCCGGTTCGACGAGCAGGCCAACATCAAGTGGGCGCGGGCACTCGAACGTGCCGGGTGCCACGTGGTCTACGGGCTGGTGGGGCTCAAGACGCACTGCAAGACGTTGCTGGTGGTGCGGCAGGAGAAGGGCGCCTTGCGTAGGTACGCCCACATCGGGACCGGCAACTACAACCCCAAGACCGCCCGCACGTATGAGGATCTCGGTCTCCTGACCGCCGACCCCGAGGTCGGCGCCGACCTCACCGACCTGTTCAACACGTTGACCGGGTACAGCCGGCAGACCTCCTACCGCACCCTGATGGTCGCGCCGCACGGCGTACGGGCCGGGCTGTTGCAGCGCATCGACGCCGAGGCCGAGCGGGCGTGGGCGGGCGAGCCGTCGTGGATCCACATGAAGGCGAACAGCATCGTGGACGAGCAGATCATCGACCGGCTGTACCACGCCAGTCGCGCCGGCGTCCCGATCGACCTTGTCGTCCGAGGGATCTGCGCCCTGCGCCCCGGCGTACCGGGCTTGTCCGAGTCGATCCGTGTCCGCAGCATCGTCGGCCGATTCCTCGAGCACAGCAGGGTGATGGCCTTCGCCGGTGGCGGAACTCCCGAGTACTGGCTGGGAAGTGCGGACCTCATGCACCGCAACCTCGACCGCCGGGTCGAGACTCTTGTCCGCGTGCAGGACCCGGCGGTCCAGGCCCAACTCGCCTGGGTCCTCGACCGCGCGATGGCGCCGGACATCTTCCGCTGGGATCTCGGCCCCGACGGCACCTGGACGAGGATGCCGGCGGACCGACCCGGGCAGGACCTGCAGCTCGAACTGATGAGGCGCACCCGCGAACGCAGTACGGCGTGAACCGGCTCGTCCGGGCGGCCGGCGGGGTCCTGTGGCGCCCTGCCGACGGCGGACCCGAGGTCGCGGTCGTCCACCGGCCGAAGTACGACGACTGGTCGCTGCCGAAGGGAAAGCTGAACAAGGACGAGCCGCATCTCGTGGCCGCCCTGCGCGAGATCCGGGAGGAGACCGGCTACACGGGCCGGGCGGGCTGGTCGCTGGGCGAGACGTCCTACGCCACCCGGGACCGCGGGGAGACGGTACCGAAGACCGTGCGCTGGTGGGCGGTGCGCGCGGACGCAGGCGCCTTCATGCCGAACGACGAGGTGGACGAGCTGCGCTGGCTCACACCGGAAGCCGCCCTCGACCTGCTGGACGGCGCAGAACCCCTGCGCCGGTGGGCCTCGGTGCCCGTGGACAGCGCACAACTCCTGCTGGTCCGGCACGCGACCGCCGGGGACTCCTCGAACTGGGACGGGCCGGACGAACTGCGTCCGCTCGACAGCAACGGTCGCGCGCAGACCGAGCTGATCACCCGGGTCCTCGCCTGCTATCGGCCGGTCCGGATCGTGACGGCGCCGCCCTTGCGCTGCGTGGACACGGTGCGCCCGCTGGCCCAACAGCTCGGCCTGCCGGTGGAACCGGACCCGCTGATCGGTGAGGACAACGCGCCGCCGCGCCCGGTGGTGCACCTCGTCAGCCTTGCGGTGGCTGGGGAAACCGTCGTGGTCTGCAGCCAGGCCGCCGTCCTGCAGCCCGTACTCCAGGCGCTGGCCCCCGATCTCGGCGAGGCCCGCGTCCGCAAGGGCAGCGTCTGGTCCGTCGTCCTGCACGACGGGGCCGTGCTGGAGGCCGGCGAGGTGGACCTGCAGTAGAACGACCTGCCCCAGAACGACGAACCCCAGAACGACGAAGGCCCCGGCAGATCGCCGGGGCCTTCGTGCCGAACTGGGGTTGCTAGCGGCTGGCCCGCTTGGCCGGCGCCTTGGTGGCCGCGGCGGTGGCCCGCTTGGCCGGAGCCTTGGCCGCGGCGGCAGTGGCGCGCTTGGCCGGAGCCTTGGCGGCAGTGGCCGTCGCGCGCTTCGCGGGAGCGGCCTTGGTGGCCGTCGCGCGCTTCGCGGGAGCCGCCTTGGTGGCGGCCTTGGCCGGAGCGGCCTTCGCCGCGGTCGCCCGCTTCGCGGGAGTCGCCTTGGTGGCGGCCTTGGCCGGAGCGGCCTTCGCCGCGGTCGCCCGCTTCGCGGGAGCCGCCTTGGCGGCGGCCTTGGCCGGAGCGGCCTTCGCCGCGGTGGTGGCGCGCTTGGCGGGTGCCGTGGTGGCCTTGGCCGCGGTGGCCCTGGACGTGGCGGCCCTGGCGGGTGCCTTCGCCGGGGCGGGGAGCTTCTTCGCGCCGCTCACGACGTCCTTGAAGCCCTGGCCAGCACGGAACTTCGGGACGGAGGTCTTCTTCAGCTTGACCGTTGCGCCGGTCGCAGGGTTGCGGGCGGTACGCGCGGCGCGGTCCACCTTCTCGAAGACGCCGAATCCGGTGATGGCGACCTTCTCGCCCTTGGACACGGCGCGGGTGATGGCGTCCACGATGGCCTCGACTGCACTGCTTGCGGTCCTCTTGTCACCGACGCGCTCGGTGATGGCCTCGATCAGCTCGGCCTTGTTCACGAGTGTCCCTTCCAGAACGGACGAGGCAGTGTTGCCTCTCTGCGCGGAAAGGTACGGGCGAGAAGGCGCTACACAAAGCACCTCGGGCACGAACTTCTCTTGTGTCGCAAGCCTTTCTACCTCGGAGAACCCTCTTCCGGGGTGTCCGACGCGGCAATGCGGCCCGCATCGAGGTCGCGAAGAAACGCGCCCAAACGGTCGGCAGCACGCTTCACGTCGTGCTTTGAGGCGTCGCTGATTGCGAGCAATCTCCTTGTAGCACGGGCTTTTTCGTCATTCCCGACGCTCAAGGTTCTCACTCGCCGATGCGCGTCGACAAGCCGGGTCGCCAGCTCCGCAGCCAGATCGCCGCTCACCGCGAGGCGGGTAGCCAACCTGGCCGGGATGCCTCGAACGTCGTGATGTTCTCGGCGTGCCGCAGGGTCAGCCCGATGTCGTCGAGCCCCTCCATGAGACGCCAGCGGGTGAAGTCGTCGACCTCGAAGGAGGCGATGACGGCTCCATCCCCGGTGCCGGCGCGGACCTCGCGGGCCTCGAGGTCGACCGTCACCTCGGCCGACGGGTCGGCCTCCACGATGGCCATCAGCCGCTCGACCGTCTCGGCCGGCAGCTGCAGAGGCAGCAGCCCGCCCTTCAGGGAGTTGTTGCGGAAGATGTCGCCGAAGCGGGAGCTGACGACGGCACGGAAGCCGTAGTCCTGCAGAGCCCAGACGGCGTGCTCCCGCGACGAACCGGTGCCGAAGTTCTCACCCGCGACGAGGACGGTGGCCGCCCGGTACTCCGGGCGGTTGAGGACGAAGGCCGGGTCCTCACGCCACTCGCTGAACAGCCCGGCCCCGAAGCCGGTCCGCTCGACCCGCTTGAGCCAGTCGCTCGGGATGATCTGGTCGGTGTCGACGTCCGTACGGCGCAGCGGGACGCCGGTGCCGACGTGTGTGATGAACGGGTCCATGTCAGACCTCCAGGTCGGCAGGGGCGGCGAGGTGACCGGCCACGGCGGTGGCGGCCGCGACGGCCGGCGAGACGAGGTGGGTACGACCACCGCGGCCCTGCCGGCCCTCGAAGTTGCGGTTGGAGGTCGACGCGCTGCGCTCCCCGGGCGCAAGCGTGTCGGGATTCATGCCCAGGCACATCGAGCAACCGGCGTTGCGCCATTCCGCACCAGCGTCGGTGAAGACCTTGTCCAGGCCCTCCTGCTCGGCCTGCAGCTTCACGAGCATCGAGCCCGGGACGATGAGGGCGCGGACACCGGCGGCCACCTTGCGGCCCTTGAAGACCTCCGCGGCGGCCCGCAGGTCCTCCATGCGCCCGTTGGTGCAGGAACCGAGGAAGACCGTGTCGACGGCGATGTCGCGCATGGGGGTGCCGGCGGTCAGACCCATGTAGGCCAGCGCGCGCTCCGCGGACTCGCGCGGACCGCCGGCGGGCAGCGCCTGCGGGTCGGGCACGTTGTCCGACAGGGCCACGCCCTGGCCGGGGTTGGTTCCCCACGTGACGAACGGGGTCACCTTCGTGGCGTCGAGGACGACCGTCTTGTCGAAGACCGCATCGGCGTCGGTGCCCAGCTTGTCCCAGGCCGCCACGGCGGCGTCCCAGTCAGCGCCGGCGGGCGCACTGGGCCGGCCCTTGAGGTAGGTGTAGGTCGTCTCGTCAGGGGCGATCATGCCGGCCCGGGCGCCCCACTCGATGGACATGTTGCAGACCGTCATGCGGCCCTCCATCGACAGAGCGCGGATCGCCTCGCCGCGGTACTCCACGACATGCCCCTGGCCGCCGCCGGTGCCCACCTGCGCGATGAGCGCGAGCACGAGGTCCTTCGGCGTCGCACCGGCCGGGAGGGAACCCTCGACCTCGACCACCATCGTCTTCGGCTGGACCAGCGGGAGTGTCTGGGTCGCGAGGACGTGCTCGACCTCGCTGGTGCCGATCCCGAATGCCAGGGCACCGAAGGCACCGTGCGTGCTCGTGTGGCTGTCGCCGCACACGATCGTCATGCCGGGCTGGGTCACCCCCATCTGCGGGCCGATGACGTGCACGATGCCCTGGCCCGCGTCACCCATCGGGTGCAGCTGGATGCCGAACTCCGCGCAGTTGCGGCGCAGCGCCTCGACCTGCTTGAGGCTGACCGGGTCCTCGATCGTCAGGACGTCCGTCGGGACGTTGTGGTCCTCGGTCGCGAGGGTCAGGTCCGGCCGGCGCACGGCCCGGTCGGCGAGGCGCAGCCCGTCGAAGGCCTGCGGACTCGTGACCTCATGCACGAGGTGCAGATCGATGTAGACGAGATCGGGCTCTCCGTCTGCGCGTCGGACGACGTGTGCGTCCCAGACCTTCTCCGCGAGCGTGCGACCCATCGTGGCGTTCCCTTGTCATCTCGGATGTTGGGATGGCAGTATCAGTACGTGGAACACACTAGCGGAGTCGGCGTCCTTGACAAGGCCGTTCTCGTCCTTGATGCCGTCCAGCAGGGTGCGACTTCCCTTGCCGCCCTCACGGAGCGGACCGGGCTGTCCCGGGCGACCGCCCACCGGCTCGCTGTCGCCCTCGAGGTGCACCGGCTGCTCTCGCGCGACGCCGAGGGCCGCTGGCAGGTGGGCCCGCGCGCCGGCGAGCTGGCCGGCGGCGGCAGTGACCGCCTGCTCGACCGGGCCGGTCCGGTGCTCGCCCGGCTGCGCGACGTCACGGGCGAGAGCGCCCAGCTCTACCGCCGCCAGGGCGACCGCCGGTTGTGCGTCGCCGCCGCCGAACGCGGCAGCGGCCTGCGCGACACGGTCCCGGTGGGAACGGCGCTCCCCCTGACCGCGGGCTCCGCGGCCCAGGTCCTGCTGGCCTGGACCGACGACCCGCTGCTCGGCCGGGCGGCCTTCACGCCACGCACGCTGTCAGACGTACGCCGCCGTGGCTGGGCGCATTCCGTCGGCGAGCGCGAGCAGGGTGTGGCGTCCGTCTCCGCCCCCGTCCTGGGCCCGGAGGGCCGGGTGATCGCCGCCGTCAGCGTCTCCGGACCCCTGGAGCGCCTGACCCGCTCCCCCGGCCGGCTGCACGCCGAGGCCGTGCTGGCGGCTGCCGCCGAGCTCACCCGCTCGGCTACCGGATGAGTACTACGGACTAGTCCGGCGAGTCGGGCGAAACGGTCAGTACAGGTGATGGTCGGGTCCGGCGTCCGAGGTCACAGTGGCTTCACGGCACCCACCCCTCAGCCGGAGGCCCGATGCTCACCGTCGTCCGCGACAGCGACACCCTCGTCGCCCTCACCGCACGTCGACGGGCCCAGGAGCAGGCCGTCGCCGCGGCTGCGGCCGCGCCGGTGCGGCACGTGCCGGCTGCCTTCCTGATGGCCGTCGAGGGTCTGTTCCCGGAGCTGCTCCGGCCGTCCCTGCCACGGCGGGACGCCGCGGTCCACTGAGCGCAGCCCCTGCGCGCAATGCGACGCCGCCCGGCTGGCTCTTACACATCTCAGCGCCGGTTCTTACACTTCTTGCCCGGGCCAACCTGGTGCGGAGCGGTGCTCGCGCGGGCGGGGCAGCACGCGGCCATAGCGGAAGGCACCACTTCCGCGGTGTCTGGAGCTGCGCCGATCGGGGATCACCGTTCCGGACGCTGGAGGCGGCGATGGCTCCGGCCGTTCACACTGACAGAGGCCTGCCTACTAGCTGTTGGGGCCCGGCTGGGCCTGTCTCAGGCGACCGCGGTGGCCTGGCTTGCGTGGCCGACCTCGTGGATAAGGTCGTCGAGCGCGAGGCCGAGCACCTGGGCGATGGCGGCGACGGTGAAGAGCGCGGGTGTGGGCACCGCTCCCCGCTCGATCTTGCGCACGGTCTCCTCGGCGACGCCTGCGGCCGCGGCGATCTCCCGGACCGGTCTGGTGCCGCGAGCGCGGCGGAGCGCTGCCCCGAGCAGGATGCCGCGGGCGCGCTCCTGCTCGGTGTGGGCAAGGCGAACCATGCGGACAGGCTACCTCCGGGCGGGACAGCTGTCCCGGGATAGTTGTACCGTCTTCGTGTGCACACTCTCCCCGTACGCACGCCGACCGAGCTGGACGCCATGCGGGCCGCCGGCCGCGTGGTGGCGCAGACCCTGCTCGCGGTGCAGGCCGCGGCCGTGCCCGGCGTCCGCCTTCGCGAGCTCGACGAGCTGGCGCAGACCGCCATCAGGGAGGCCGGGGCGCTGCCCTCCTTCCTCGGCTACCGCCCAGCATGGGCGCCGACTCCCTTCAACGGCGCGCTCTGCCTGTCGCCGAACGAGGTGGTGGTCCACGGCCGCCCCACCGGCCGCAGGCTGCAGGACGGGGACCTGCTCAGCATCGACTGTGGCGCGATCGTCGACGGCTGGCACGGCGACGCCGCCTTGACCGTCCACGTCGGCGAGGTGCTCGAGGACGACGCGCGGCTGCTGCAGGCCACCGAGCTCGCGCTGGCGGCGGGGATCGCAGCGGCCGTCCCCGGCGCCACGCTGCTCGACGTGGCGACCGCTGTGGACGACGTCGCACGCGCGCACGGCTACGCGCACCTGCCCGACCACGGCGGGCACGGGATCGGGCGCGCCATGCACGAGGCGCCGTTCGTGCCCAACGAGCCCACCCCGGACGCCGGCCGGCACCGCCTGCGGGCCGGCAACACCATCGCGATCGAGCCGATGCTGCACGCCGGGACCAGGACCAGCAGGTACCGAACCAAGAAGGACGGCTGGTCGATCGTCACGACCGACGGCAGGCGGGCGGCCCACGTCGAGCACACCGTGGCGGTCACGGACGCCGGGCCCGAGATCCTGACCGCGCCGGGCGCGTCGCAGGGGCTCTGAGCCTCGAAGCTGCGTCCACACCGTGGTCCCACGCCCCTGGCTGTCCGCCGGTGGCTGGAACTGCCGTTTCATGACGACCGGACGCGGCTGGTCCTGGCACACCGTGCGCACGAACGCCGCCAGGATCCAGGCCGGTGGGACGAGCCACGCGCCATGTCCCGGGCAGGGAGC
>JAOPWV010000090.1 GCA_025965475.1 Frankiales bacterium
CGAGTTGGAGCCGGGGCACCAGCCCGCTGTCGGCGAGCACGTCGAGGGCGCGCTGCTCCCCCTCGTCCATCTCGACCGCGCCCGGTGGCGCGCCGAGCAGAACCGTCACGACGCAGTCGCCGCAGGCGAGGTCGCGCATCGCGCACCCGTCACAGTCGATGAGCACAGCACCCTCCGGGGAAGAAGAGCCGGCGGGCGCGCCGGCAGGGAGGACGCTAGGGACGGGGTCCGACAGAACCGGTGAAGGGTCGGAGAGGTCAGCCGGGTCGTGGGACGAGTTCGACCTGGTCGACGGCGTTGCACCAGCGGCAGGTCACGTGCTCGACGACGTCCTCGAGCAGCTCGCGCTCCTCGACCGCGTGCGTGCCGGACAGGTCGGCGTGCACGTACTCACGGGCCCGCGTCGACCGCAGGACGTCGAACCGGGTGAGGTTGCCGCACACGGTGCAGCGCCAGCGGGTGTCGGGACCGGGCGGCAGCTGGGGCACGACGCGAGCCTACTGATCGCCGTAACGACCGGCCCCCTCCCTAGGGGTTGACGGCGCGCGGCGTCACGCGGATGGGGTCGCGGACCGCGGCGTGGCAGCGCCGTTCTGTCCGAGCCCGCCCGTAACGTCCGGCCCGTGCCGCTCCAGATCCCCCTCCAGCCCCGGTCGTCCGGCGAGCGGCTGCCGGTGCAGGGGACCTTCGACGAGCTCGGCCGGCCGCTGCGTGACGTGACGTTCGTGGTGGTCGACCTCGAGACCACCGGCGGCTCCCCCGCGAGCTGCTCGATCACCGAGATCGGCGCCGTGAAGGTCCGCGGCGGCGAGGTGCTCGGCGAGTTCCAGACGCTGGTCAACCCGCACCTCGCGATCCCGCCGTTCATCGCGGTGCTCACCGGCATCACCGACGCGATGGTGGCCGGCGCGCCCGGCACCGAGACCGCGGTGCCGGCCTTCCTGGAGTTCAGCCGCGGCGCGGTGCTCGTCGCGCACAATGCGCCCTTCGACCTCGGGTTCCTGCGGGCCGCCTGCGACCGGCTCGGGCTCGCCTGGCCGGCGTACGAGCACCTCGACACCGCCCGGCTCGCGCGGCGCGTGCTGCACCGCGACGAGGCGCCCGACTGCAAGCTGTCCACGCTGGCCCAGCTGTTCCGGGCCGGTACGACGCCGAACCACCGGGCGCTGGCCGACGCGCAGGCGACGGTCGACGTCCTGCACGGCCTCATGGGCCGGCTCGGCAACCTCGGGGTGCACAGTCTCGAGGAGCTGAGCACCTTCTCCGCGCAGGTCAGCCCGGCGCAGCGCCGCAAGCGCCACCTCGCGGACGCGCTGCCGACCGAGCCGGGCGTCTACCTGTTCAAGGACGCCCAGGACCGGGTGCTCTACGTCGGCAAGAGCCGCAATCTGCGCACCCGCGTCCGGCAGTACTTCACGGCCAGCGAGATGCGCACCCGGATGGCCGAGATGGTCGGCCTCGCCGAGCGCGTGGACCCGGTCGTCTGCGCCACCCCGCTCGAGGCCGACGTCCGCGAACTGCGGCTGATCGCCGAGCACCGGCCCCGCTACAACCGCCGGTCGAAGTTCCCCGAGCGGATGGCCTGGATCAAGCTGACCGTCGAGCCGTTCCCGCGGCTGAGCCTGGTGCGCAAGGTGCTCGACGACGGCGCGTCCTACCTCGGCCCGTTCGGCAGCAGCCGCACCGCCGAGCTGGCCATGGCCGCGGTGCACGAGGCGCTGCCGCTGCGCCAGTGCACCAAGCGACTCAGCGTCCGGCTGCTGTCCCCGGCCTGTGTGCTCGCCGAGATGGGCCGCTGCGGCGCGCCCTGCCAGGGCGGGGAGACCCAGGAGGAGTACGCCGTCCACGCACTCGCCTACCGGTCCGCGGTCGAGGGCGACCCGTCCGCGGTCGTGGCCACCCTGACCGGCCGCATCCGGGCGCTGGCCAAGGACGAGCGGTTCGAGGACGCCGCCGCGCAGCGCGACCGACTGGCGGCCTTCGTCCGCACCGTTGCCAAGCTGCAGCGGCTCGCCGCCCTCACCCGGGTGCCTCAGCTCGTCGCCGCCCGGTCGACGGCGGACCTCGGCTGGGACATCAGCGTCATCCGCCACGGCCGGCTGGCCGCGGCCGGCATCGTGCCCCGCGGGGCGCACCCGCTGCCGTACGTCGACGCGCTCGTCGCCACCGCCGAGACCGTGCTTCCCGGCGTGGGGCCGCTCCCGGCCGCCACGGCGGAGGAGGTCGAATGCATCCTGCGCTGGCTCGAGCAGCCGGGCACCCGGCTGGTGCGGCTCGACGGGACCTGGGCCTCGCCCGCCTTCGGCGCCGGCAGCCACCGCTCCTGGCTGGACGTGGCCGACGAGAGCCGGGCGGCGGCGCGTCCGTTCGACGACCGGCGCGGCCTACGTCCGGTGGCCCGCCCAGCCCGGGCGAGCGCCTAGATCTTCGAGACGGCCTTCGAGGCGCCGGACTGCCCGCGCACGACCAGGCCCGCCAGCAGGCGTCCGGTCGCCTCCGCCACCTCGTCGACGGCTCGCGCGAACACCTCCTGGTTGGCCGCCGCGGGGGCACGCATCCCCGCCAGCTTGCGCACGTACTGCAGTGCGGCGGCGCGCACATCCTCGTCGGTGACCTCGTCGGCGTACGGCGGACGCAGGGTCTTGATGCTCCGGCACACGGCAGACCTCCCGAAAACGACGGTAGCCCTTAGGCTCGGCGCTGTGATCACTGCGATCGTCAACATCAACGCCGCTGTCGACCGGATCCCGGAGGTCGCCCAGGTGATCGCCGACCTGGACGGGGTCAGCGAGGTCTACTCCGTCGCCGGTGACGTGGACCTGGTGGCCATGGTCCGGGTGCGCCGCCACGAGGACCTCCATCAGGTCATCGCGGGCCGCCTGAACAAGATCCCCGGCGTGCTGGCCACGCAGACGCTGATCGCGTTCCAGGCGTACAGCAGGCACGACCTGGAGGCGACGTTCTCCCTCGGTCTGGAGTAGGCAGCCGAGGTCCGCAGTAGCGGCGGTCGGCCGCCCCCCACCGGGGCCGGGGCCGGGGCCGGGGCCGGGGACCTCGCCATGAGGGCGTTCGGCAGGTAGAGGACCGCGAACGTGGCGGGCCGGTGCACGTCCACGACCGCCGCTGCTGTCAGCGCCGCCCCACCGATCGATGCGTTCAACAGCGTGAACTGCAGGCCGAAGGCCCTGGCCTCGGCGTCGTTGCCCGCCACGACCCCGGTGAGCAGCGCGCTCGCGGGCGGGAAAGGACGGCCGAGGCCGAGACCGAGCAGGACCAGCGCCGCCGCGGCGTGCGGCACGGTGGTGGCCGTGCCGACCATCACGTCGGCGACCGCCTGCAGCAACAGCGACGCGCAGAGCACCAGGCGCGGGCCGAGGCGGTCGATGAGCACGCCGGCGAGCGGGACCGACAGCAGCCCGACGACGCCCGGGAGGGCCAGCAGGACGCCGGTGGTGGGCAACGGGATGCCACGCACCTCATGGAGCAGGATCAGCGTGAACGGCAGGGTCAGGCCGTTGCCCAGCGCGGACAGCGCCGTGGGCGCGATCTGTCGACGGGCCGCGCTGCCGAGGGGAGGCTCACCCGCCCCGTGTCGCGGCGGCGTCCACCGCTTTGTCCGGCTTGTCCCGCCCGCTCAGGACGGGCGCAGCTCGGTGCTGACGGTGACCCAGCGTTCCAGGGCCGCCTCGGCCCGGCCGTCGGCGAGTGCCGCCTCCGCCCGCTCCAGTCCGGCGCGCAGCCGGTAGAGCAACGGGCCGCTGCCGCCTTCGTACGCTGCCACCGCGGCAGCCGCATTGAGGAGCACCGCGTCGCGGACCGGCCCCTCGGCCCCGGCGAACAGGTCGCGCGCGACCGTCGCGTTGTACGCCGCGTCGGCGCCGCGCAGGTCGTCGGGCGTGGCCTTGGCGATCCCGAGGGAAGCCGGGTCGAACGACTCCCTGGCCACCTGTCCCCCGGCGACGACCCACACGGTGGAGGTGGCCGTGGTCGTGAGCTCGTCCAGGCCGTCGTCGCCGCGGAACACGAGCGCGTCCGCACCTCGCGCCGCCAGCACGCCGGCCAGGACCGGTGCGAGCCGGGCATCCGAGACGCCGACCGCCTGCGCGGCGGGCCGGGACGGGTTGGTCAGCGGGCCGAGGATGTTGAAGACCGTCGGCACGCCGATCTCCCGGCGCGGGATGGCCGCGTGGCGCATCCCGGGATGGAAGACCGGCGCGAAGCAGAACGCGATGCCCGCGTCGGCCAGGCACGGCCCGATGGCGGCCGGCGGCAGGTCGACGACGACGCCGAGCTCCTCCAGCAGGTCGGCGGAGCCGCAGGCGGAGGAGGCCGCCCGGTTGCCGTGCTTGACGACCGGCACGCCGGCGCCGGCCACGAGGAGGGCGGCCATGGTGGAGATGTTGACCGTGTGGGCGCCGTCGCCCCCGGTGCCGCAGGTGTCGACGACCCGGCCCGGGACGGTCACGGGGGCTGCCTCGTCGAGCATCGTCTCGACCAGCCCGGCGACCTCCTCGGGCGTCTCGCCCTTGGCGCGCAGGGCGACCACGAACGCGGCGACCTGCACGGGAGTCGCCTCGCCGGTCATGATCTCGCGCATCGCCCAGGCGGTGTCCGTGCTCGCAAGATCCTCCTTGCGCAGCAGCTGGCCCAGCAGCCCCGGCCAGGTCTGCGCGGTCACGGGAGCCGGGCCGTCAGCGGTCGATACGGCGCACCGGCAGGCGCGATTCGCGCCTGCGCAGCAGCGCGACTGTCGCCTCGGTCAGTGCCGGGGCGTCGATGGGGTGGGGCACGACGTCGTCGGCGAGCGACCAGGTCGCCAGCCACGCGTCGTCACGCCGGCCTATGAGCACGAGCGTGGGCGGGCAGTCGGAGAGCTCGTCCTTGAACTGCCTGGCCAGGCCGAGGCCGCCGGTCGGCCACGCCTCGCCGTCCAGGATGGCCAGGTCGACGTCGCCCGCGTCGAGGGCGCGCAGGACCTCGGGGCCGGTCGCGCAGTCGATCCACTCGATGCGCCCGAGGTCGCCGGCCGGTCGCCGGCCGACCGCCGTGCGGACGCTGTCGCGCACCTTCGGGTCGTCGCTGTAGACGACGACCGTGTGGGTCCGGGTCGACGTTGCTGCGGAGGAAGGGACGGCGGTCGCGCTCATGGTTGCCGATGCTATCGGGGGATCCCGGGTGACGGTGCGCCGAGGGCGTTTGCCATACTGAGAACCGTTCTCAACACATCCACACCGAAGGGCCTCTGATGACCGCCGAGACCGTCGACCTGCGGCTGACGCCGCAGCGCCGCGCCGTCCTCGACGTGCTCCGGGCGGCCACCGACCACCCGACCGCGGCCGAGGTGTTCGACCGCGTCCGCCGGGTGCAGCCGGGCATCGGGTCGGCCACCGTCTACCGCACCCTCGGCCGGCTGGTCGCGGCCGGACAGGCGCTCGAGCTCACCCTCGACGGCCAGCCGGCTGCGCGGTTCGACGCGAACACCGAGCGGCACGACCACCTGCTGTGCCAGAGCTGCGGCGCGGCGGCGGACATCCATGCGCCGCTGGCCGACGGGCTGCTCGCCGACGTGGCGGCCCGCACCGGTTACGCCGGCCTGTCGTACGACCTCGTCTTCCACGGACTCTGCCCGGCCTGCCGTGCGTCGCAGGCACCGTCCGCCCCCTGACTCCCCCGTTCCGCCGTCCCCAGTTCCACCCAACCAAGGAGAGACACCGCATGCCGAAGCTCGAGGGCACTCAGACCCACGAGAACTTGAAGGAGGCGTTCGCCGGCGAGAGCCAGGCGAACCGCCGCTACCTCTACTTCGCCCGTCAGGCGAAGGTCGAGGGTCTGGCCGACGTGGTCGACCTGTTCGAGGAGACCGCGAAGGGTGAGACCGGGCACGCGTTCGGCCACCTGGACTTCCTGCTCGACGCCGGCGACCCCGCCACCGGCGAGCCGATGGGCGACACCACCAAGAACCTCGCGTCGGCCGTCGCCGGCGAGACCTACGAGTTCACGGCGATGTACCCGGGCTTCGCGAAGACCGCCCGCGAGGAGGGCTTCGACGAGATCGCCGACTGGATGGCCACGCTGGCGCGCGCCGAGAAGACCCACGCCGGCCGCTTCAAGAAGGCCCTCGACAAGGTGAGCGGCGAGCCCGCCGCCTCCGTCGACTAGTCACAGCCGTCACTCGGAGGGCCGGTCGCCACCCGCGACCGGCCCTCTGTGTCTCCCGAGGAGTTTTCCGTGCAGACCTTGTCCCGTGAGGGGCTCGAGCTCGACTTCCGCGCGTACGCCGGAGCCCGCGCGGCCCGCCGGGCAGAGATGATCCCGGTCCGCCGTGAGCGCCGCGTCGCGCTCGGCGACCAGCTGGCCCTGGAGTTCGAGAACGCGCAGACGCTGCAGTACCAGGTGCAGGAGATGCTCTACGTCGAGCTCGCCGGCGCCGACGGGATCGACGTGGACGACGCCGTCGAGCACGAGCTGCAGGCCTACGGTCGCATGCTCCCGACCAGCCATGAACTGTGCGCCACGCTGTTCATCGAACTCGAGGACCTCAAGACCGTCCGCAGCGAGCTGGCCCGCCTCGCCGGGGTCCAGAACATGCTGGGCATCGAGATCCGCGACGAGCTGGTCCGCGGTGTGGAGCTGCCCGGCCTGGACGAGCTCGGCGAGGAGTTCCTGGAGACGGTGAGCGTGCACATGGTCCGCTTCCGCTTCACCGACGCCCAGCGCGACGCGTTCCGCGACCCCGAGGTGCCCGCCCGCCTCGTCGTCGACCACCCGGAGTACTCCGCCGACACGCCGCTCATCGGGGCCACGCGCATGCGGCTGCTTGCCGACCTCTCGCTGGACTAGCCGTCCGCCCTGGGGTCCTCAGGAGGACCCAGGGCGTCCCACCCACGGACGTCACCGCCCAGCCGCTGGGCGAGCCCTGCCATCCGGGACCGCTCCTGGCTCGCCGACAGGGCCGTGAGCAGCTGCGTGCGCCAGGCCCGCACCCCCTCCCCGATAACCGTCAGGCGGTAGCCGTCCTGCGCGAGCAGCTCGCGCGCCTCCTCGATCCGGTCGCCCGGCAGCAGGAGGTGGTGGCGCACCAGCAGCGGCTGTTCCAGGTCCACGCCGGCCGCGGCCGCCTCCCTGAGCACGTCGCTGTCGGCGCGGGCCGGGTCCGGTGCGACCACGAGCACGGCGAGGCTGTCGTCGTCGGCGTACGAAGGCATCGGCGCGGCGCGCTTGCGCCGCAGCAGTCCCATGCCCACCAGGCCCATGCCCAGCAGACCCATGTCAGGGAGCCGGAGCAGACGCGCGTTCCGCGGCCGCGTCGAGCCGGTCGAGCCGCCGGTCCTCCCGGGCCGCCTCGCGGTCGCTGGCGCGCATCCATTGGGTGAGCACCACGCCGAGGAACAGCAGCCCGACGAGATCGCCGGACGCCCACAGCAGCCCGCCGCCGAGCTGCTGCTGGAAGACGGCCTCGGGCAGCCCCAGTAGCGGAACGTAGTGCGAGGCCGCGATGAGCCCCTCCCCGTCGTCCTTCACGCTCATCACGGCGATGCCGAGGAAGGCGTGGAAGGGCAGGGTGGCGAACAGCATGAGCATCCGGAACGGGTGGCTCACCCGACCGGGGACCGGGTCCACGCCGACCAGCGGCCAGAAGAACAGGCTGCCGACCACGAGAAAATGCACGTGGAGCAGCTCGTGCAGCACCCGGTTGTCGAGCGTCGCGGGGTACCAGCCGGACAGGTACAGGGCGAACGGGCTGCCCACGAAGAGCAGCCACGGGATCAGCGGGAACGTCAGCACCCGGACGATCCGCGCGTGCAGCAGGCCGAGGAGCCAGCCGCGGCCCCGGTGCGGCAGCGTGCGCAGGGCCAGCGTGACCGGTGCCCCGAGCGCGAGGAAGACCGGCGCCACCATCGCCAGCAGCATGTGCTGGACCATGTGCGTGCCGAACAGCACGTCGTCGTACGTCCCGAGGCCGGACAGGGTCGCGATCGCGATCACCGCGAGCCCGAGAGCGAAGTTGACCGTGCGGCCGACCGGCCAGTGGTCACCGCGCACCGTCAACTGGCGCACACCGAGCACGTAGAAGCCGGCCATGACCACGATCGCGAGCAGGGGGGCGAGCTCGGGGCGCGCCTGCGTGACGATGCTGGCCCAGCCGAACTCCGGCAGCCGGGCGCCGCCGCCGCCGAGGACGGCAAGGGGGTTGTTCAGCACCGATCCCACCGCACCAGCGTAGGCCGGGACAGGTCCGCGACGCGCCGGGGGACCCCGCGTGGAGGAGTTCTCAGCCAACTGGCAGGATGCCCGTGTGGCTTCTGCATCCGTGCTGGAAAGTGCGCCGGCGCACGGTTCCCTGACCCGACCCAACATGGTGTCGATCGGGACGATCGTCTGGCTGTCGTCCGAGTTGATGTTCTTCGCGGGTCTGTTCGCGATGTACTTCACGATCCGCTCTGTCCAGGGCGCCGACAACTGGCCCCCGGAGCACGTCCACCTGGCAGTGGGCTACTCGGCGATCTTCACCACGATCCTGGTGCTGTCGTCGGTCACCTGCCAGATCGGCGTGTTCGCGGCTGAGCGCGGAGACGTGTACGCGCTGCGCCGGTGGTTCACGCTCACGTTCCTCATGGGCCTGGTCTTCGTGCTGGGCCAGGCGAACGAGTACCGCGTGCAGTACTCCGAGGGGATGAAGATCTCCACGGACGGCTACGGCTCGGTCTTCTACCTGACCACCGGCTTCCACGGGCTGCATGTCATCGGCGGCCTGTTCGCGTTCCTCATCGTCCTCGGCCGTTCTCTCGTGGGCCGTTACACGCCCGAGAAGGCCACCAGCGCGATCGTCGTGTCCTACTACTGGCACTTCGTCGACGTCGTCTGGATCGGGCTCTACGCCACGATCTACATCATCAAGTGAGCCGACCCGCCATGACCGAAGGCCGTGCCGTGACCTCCACCAAGACCGGACCGTCGCGCTTCCAGCGGCTGTCCGGCTACGCCGTCGTCCTGCTCGCCCTCGCCCTGGTGGGCGGGCTCTACACCGCCTTCGCGGCGCCCAAGAGCAACGCGGCGGACAGCACCTCCAGCGAGCAGTCGATGGCCGTGAAGGCGGGCCGGGAGCTGTTCCTCCAGGGCTGCTCGACCTGCCACGGCCTGAACCTGCAGGGCGGCGCCGGCGGGCCGAGCCTGATCGGCGTCGGCGAGTCGGCGGTCATCTTCCAGGTCGAGAGCGGCCGCATGCCGCTGTACGCCGGGACCGTGCAGGCGCCGCGCAAGAAGGCCAAGTACTCGATCGCCGAGATCGACCAGCTGGCCGCGTACGTCGGGTCGATCGGTGGCGGTCCCTCGCTGCCGAAGGGCGCGCTCAACGACGGCCAGCTCCAGATGGGCGGGGACCTGTTCCGTACCAACTGCGCCAGCTGCCACAACTTCGCCGGCGCCGGCGGGGCCCTGACCTACGGCAAGTACGCACCGCCGCTCAGCCCGTCCAGCGCCCGTGTCATCTACACGGCCATGCAGACCGGGCCGGAGAGCATGCCGCGGTTCACGGACAACCAGCTCACGCCGGACGAGAAGAAGGCCATCACCAAGTACGTGGAATTCATCACCAAGGCCCCCCAGCCCGGCGGCAACGACCTCGGCCGCTACGGGCCGGTCCCGGAGGGCCTGGTCATCTGGCTCGTCGGCATCGGCGCTCTCGTCGGACTCACGCTCTGGATCGGTGCACGCGCATGACCAACCCCGCAGACCCTTCAGACAAGGGCTCCATCCGCGACCGTCTGCAGTCGCCGGTGCCGAGCTCCGAGGCGAACAGCGGTGGCGACAGCCGCCACTCGGACCTCACGGACGCCGGCTTCCAGCAGACCGACAGCCGCGGCGCGCTGCACGCGCGCGGACACGACGAGGGCCAGCAGGGCGTCCCGCACGCCACGCCGGTCACGCACGCCCATGCGCCGCTCGACCCGGCGCTCGAGGAGGCCAAGGCCCGCGCGGCCGAACGCAAGATCGCCGGCCTGTTCCTGGCGTCGTTCGCCTCGGTCATCGCGTTCTTCTTCGTCTACTTCCTGGCGCCGTTCAAGTTCACCGAACCCAACAACATCTACTTCACCCCGACGCTCGCCGTCCTGATGGGCATCGCCCTCGGTGGCATCGGCGCCGGCACGGTGATGTGGGCCAAGAACCTCATGGGTCACGAGGAGACGGTGCAGGAGCGCCACCCGTTCGGCTCCCCGCCCGAGGAGCGCGCCGCGGCCGCCGAACTGCTCGTCGCGGGCGCCCAGGAGTCGCAGCTCGGCCGGCGCTCGCTGCTGCGCAACACGCTGCTGCTCAGCGGCGGCGCGCTCGCCCTGCTGCCCCTCCCCCTGCTGTTCGACCTCGGCCCGTACGCGCACAAGGAGCGGGGCCTGGCGACGACGGCGTGGAAGAAGGGCATGCGCCTCGTCCGCGAGAACGGCACCCCGGTGCGCATCGGTGACCTCGGGCTCGGCTCCATCGACATCGTCTTTCCCGACGTGCCCGGCGGCAACATGATGGCGGACGCGCCCACCATGCTGATCCGCATGCAGCCGGGCGAGTTCAAGCCGGTCAAGGGCCGCGAGGACTGGTCGGTCGACGGCCACGTCGCGTACTCCGTGATCTGCACCCACCTGGGCTGCCCGGTGAAGCTGTACGAGCAGCAGACGCACCACCTGTTCTGCCCGTGCCACCAGTCCACCTTCGACGCCAGCAACGGCGCCAAGGTGCTGTTCGGCCCGGCTGCGCGCCCGCTCCCCCAACTGGCGATCAGTGTGGATGCGGACGGATACTTCATCGCCCAGGGCGACTACCACGAGCCCGTCGGACCCAGCTATTGGGAGCGCAAGCCATGAGCCGCAAGAAGCCCGCAGAGGGCGTCGCCGTCTGGATCGACGAGCGGCTCGGCTCGTCGAACTTCGTCCGGCGCAGCCTGAACAAGGTCTTTCCGGACCACTGGTCGTTCATGCTGGGTGAGATCGCGCTCTACTCGTTCATCATCCTGCTGCTCACCGGCACGTACCTCACCTTTTTCTTCGACGCCTCGATGCACGAGGTCGTCTACAACGGCAGCTACGTGCCGCTCAAGGGCGTCACGATGTCGGAGGCCTACGCCTCGACGCTGAACATCTCGTTCGACGTCCGCGGTGGCCTGCTGATGCGCCAGATCCACCACTGGGCGGCGCTGCTGTTCCTCGCGTCGATCGTCGTGCACCTCATGCGCGTGTTCTTCACCGGCGCCTTCCGCAAGCCGCGTGAGCTGAACTGGGTCATCGGCACCGGGCTGCTCGTCACGGGCATCCTCGAGGGCTTCGCCGGCTACTCGCTGCCGGACGACCTGCTCTCCGGAACCGGGCTGCGCATCGCGTACGGCATCGTCGAGTCCATCCCCGTGGTGGGTACGTGGGTCGGCTTCCTGCTGTTCGGCGGCGAGTTCCCCGGCCACGTCATCGTCGGCCGGCTCTACTCCGTGCACATCCTGCTGATCCCTCTCGCGATCCTCGGCCTGATCACCTTCCACATGATGATGATCTGGTACCAGAAGCACACCCAGTTCGCCGGGCCCGGCCGCACCGAGGACAACGTCGTCGGCAGCCGTTTCTACCCGGTGTACTCGGCCAAGGCCGGCGGCTTCTTCTTCCTGGTCTTCGCCGTGCTGGCCCTCCTGGGCGGCCTCGCGCAGATCAACCCGATCTGGCTGTACGGGCCGTACAACCCGTCACAGGTCTCGGCCGGCTCGCAGCCGGACTGGTACATGGGCTTCCTCGACGGTTCGACCCGTCTGATGCCGAACTGGGAGTTCCGCGGCCTCGGCCACACCATCCCGTTCAACATCCTGGTGCCGACGGTCATCCTCCCGGGCATCCTGTTCACGCTGCTGGGCATGTACCCGTGGCTCGAGGCGCGGTTCACGAAGGACCGCGGCTACCACAACCTGCTCGACCGGCCTCGTGACAAGCCAGTCCGTACAGGGCTCGGCGCGATGGCGCTCAGCTTCTACATCATCCTGCTGCTCGCCGGTGGTAACGACCTGATCGCCTCGATCTTCACGTTCAGCGTGCAGACGATCACGTGGACGCTGCGCATCGGCCTGTTCGTGATCCCGCCGCTGGTGTACGTCATCACCAAGCGCATCTGCCTGGGCCTGCAGCACAGCGACCGCGAGCTCCTCCACCACGGCATCGAGAGCGGCACGATCCGCCGGCTGCCGTCCGGTGAGTTCATCGAGGAGACGGTCGGCCTGCCCGTGCCGTACCAGATCACGATCACGGGTTCGGACCCGACCGCGCGTCCGGCCCTGCACGGGGCGGCCCACGCCGCCGACGGGCTCGGCGACGAGCACGCGGTGGCGCTGCCCGAGGACCACATGGTGGTCGACGGCCAGCCGAAGCCCCGCGGGTTCTTCCGCGACAAGAGCGCCCCCAGGCCGGAGAAGGGCCAGCGCCCGGAGGCCACGGCCCCCGAACTCGAGTCGACCGGCCAGGTCCGCCGCCCCGAGTAGCTCCTCCCCTATGCCGCGACAGGCCCCGCTCCCCCACCGGGAACGGGGCCTTTCGCGATTCACCCGGTGGAGTCCTTGGGAACGGGCTGCCCGTGGCCGATAGCCGAGGCATGGACGACCCCTTCGAGCTGCTCGCCGCGCAGGTCTACGAGGACGTCGCCGTCACGGAGGTCATCCGGCCGGCGGCGGTGCTCCCCGAATCCGCGGCTCGCGAGGTCCTCGTCGAGCTCGCCATGCGCGACGTGCGGGCCGGTGGCACATGGCGGAGCAGCCCGACGCTCTGGCAGCGCTACGACGTGCCCTGGAACGGCCCTGACGCGACTGGTCCGGGCGACGCCGTCCTCATCGGCAGCATGCACGTGGCGTACGGCGTCCCCACCCGCTACGCGATCACCATCTTCCGCGCCACGATCACCACCTACGGGCGGGACCTCGGCTGGCACGTCGAGGCGCTCTGCGACGAGGCGCTGTCGTTCGGCGGCTACACGCTGGCCGACTGTCCCCGCGCCACGCTCACGCCTCCCCCCAAGCCGTTCCGCATGCGCGGCTGACGGCCCCGTCTCCTCATCCTGGGAGCAGGGCACCGGTCTGCCTGGCGCGCCGTCCCAGCGCCACCGGCGGGTCATCCCTGCGCACCGCTAACCTGCCGCAGTCCGGGTGACGCGGGCAAGGCGCTCCACCGCCGCCAGACCGTCGGGGGTGCCCGGCCAGTGCCTGGCGAGGGCCTCGGCGCCGGCGACCCGCGCGACCGACCGCAGAACCAGCACGACGATGACCGCATCGTCGGCGTAGCCGATCACGGGCAGCAAGTCCGGAATCAGGTCGACGGGCAGCGCCAGGTAGCCGAGCACGGCCCAGAGCCGGAGCCGCACGCCGGCCGGCAACGCGGCGTCGCGGGCCAGCCGCGAGATCAGGCGGACGACATCGGGCAGCAGCCGCAGTGCCTCGCGTAGCCGGTCCGTGTCCGGCTTGGCGCGCCACAGCACGGCCACCAGGACCAGCCAGGTCAGCGCCAACCCGACCGGCACGCTGATGAGCAACTGCCACCACATGCCCGAAGGCTGTCATGCGGCCCGCCGTACGCGCCGGACGAGTCCTCCGCGGAAGACGAGCCGGCCCGACGCCGAGTGTCGGGTTGTGTACCGGTTTCCGAGCCCAGACAGGTCATGAGTCGACACTCGGCGAAGAGCAGCGGGCGCCTACGACGACGGGCCGGCCTCCCGGAGGGAGACCGGCCCGTGAAGGCGCCGTACGGGCTACTCGCCCAGGAACTTGTGCGGGCTGGTCGGCTGGTCGCCGACCGCCTCGAGCGTGCCCAGCGTGCGGCCCTGGCTGCGGTTGATGCCCAGGTAGTACTCGAAGGTGAAGCCCACGACCGTGACCAGGATGGCCGCGAAGCCGATGACGAACAGCCACTTCCCGAACACCACGCCGGCGCCGACGGTCGCGAACGCCGCGGCGGTCGCGATCGGCCACCAGGAGTGCGGCGGGAAGAAGCCGATCTCCCCGGCGCCCTCGGCGATCTCGGCGTCGACCCGGTCCTCCGGCCGCGCCTCCATGCGGCGGGACGTGAACAGCAGGTAGTAGCCGATGATGAAGGCCAGGCCGCCGGTGAGAGCCAGCGCCGTGGTGCCCGTCGGGTCGTACGACAGGAACCAGTAGACCGTCGTGACGACGGCGAAGAAGAGCGCGAGGAACGCGAACAGAGCGCCTTCGACCTTCATGGCTACCTCAGCTCCGGAGTTGCGTGGAAGTCGACCCGGCCGGCGGCTTCGGGATAGTGCAGGTCGAACGCGGGACGCTCGGACCGGATGCGCGGAATGGTCACGAAGTTGTGCCGCGGCGGCGGGCAGGACGTCGCCCACTCGAGCGAGTTGCCGAAGCCCCACGGGTCGTCGCCGACCGCCTTCTCACCCGACCGGAACGACACCCAGACGTTGTAGAGGAACGGCAGGGTCGACGCCCCGAGGATGAACGCGCCGATCGAGGAGACCGTGTTGAGGGTCGTGAACCCGTCGCTCGCGAGGTAGTCGGCGTAGCGGCGCGGCATACCCATGTCACCCAGCCAGTGCTGGACCAGGAAGGTGAGGTGGAAGCCGAGGAACAGCGTCCAGAAGTGCACCTTGCCCAGGCGGTCGTTCATCATCCGGCCCGTGAGCTTGGGGAACCAGTAGTAGACGCCGCCGAAGAAGGCGAACACGACGGTGCCGAAGAGCACGTAGTGGAAGTGCGCCACGACGAAGTACGTGTCCGTCACGTGGAAGTCGATGGGCGGGCTCGCCAGCATGACGCCGGTCAGACCGCCCAGCAGGAACGTCACGAGGAAGCCGACGCAGAACAGCATCGGGGTCTCGAACGTCAGCTGGCCGCGCCACATGGTGCCGATCCAGTTGAAGAACTTCACACCGGTCGGGACCGCGATGAGGAAGGACATGAACGCGAAGAACGGCAGCAGGACCGCGCCGGTAGCGAACATGTGGTGCGCCCACACGGTCAGCGAGAGGGCGCCGATACCGCAGGTCGCGAAGACCAGTCCCTTGTAGCCGAAGACCGGCTTGCGGCTGAACACCGGGATGATCTCGGTGACGATGCCGAAGAACGGCAGCGCCACGATGTACACCTCGGGGTGCCCGAAGAACCAGAACAGGTGCTGGTACAGGATCGCGCCGCCGTTGTTGGCGTCGTAGATGTGCGCACCCAGGTGCCGGTCGGCCTCGAGGGCCAGCCAGGCGGCCGTCAGGACCGGGAAGGCCATCAGCGCCAGGATCGACGTGACGAGCATGTTCCAGGTGAAGATCGGCATCCGGAACATCGTCATGCCGGGCGCGCGCAGTGTGAGGATCGTCGTGATGAAGTTGACGGCACCGAGGATCGTCCCCAGACCGGCGGTCACCAGGCCGATGATCCACAGGTCCGAGCCGACGCTCGGCGAGTGGATGATGTCGTTGAGCGGCGCGTAGGCGAACCAGCCGAAGTCCGCGGCGCCCTCAGGGGTGAGGAAGCCGGCCACGACGGTGAGGCCGCCGAACAGGTACAGCCAGTACGAGAAGGCGTTCAGGCGCGGGAAAGACATGTCCGGCGCGCCGATCTGCAGCGGCATGATGAAGTTCGTGAAGCCGTACGCGGCGGCCGGCGCGAACAGGAACATCATGATCGAGCCGTGCATGGTGAACAGCTGGTTGTACTGCTCGTTCGACAGGAACTGCAGCCCCGGCCGGGCGAGCTCGGCGCGCATGAGCATGGCCATGAAACCGGCGGCCAGGAAGAACATGAACGACGTGCAGATGTAGAGCAGGCCGATCGTCTTGTGGTCCGTGGTGGTCAGGACCTTGACGACCTTCGCGCCGGCGGACACCCGCGGTCGCCGGGTCTGCACCGGGACGGTGGCACCGGTCAGGAGGGTCACTCGTGGCTCCCTGGCTTTGTCGCTGTCGCGCCCTGGTCACCGGTGAGGATCGCCGCACCGGTGCCGATGGCCGCATTCGGGTCTGTCTTGAGCTTGGTCAGGAAGGAGTCGAACTCCTGCGGCGTGACGACCTTGACCTTGAAGTTCATCCGGTCGTGCTTCTCGCCGCAGAACTCGGCACAGCGGCCGACGAAGGTGTGGCCGGCTGCCTCCGGCTTGATGTTCACCTCGAAGGTGTTGAACCGCCCCGGCACCACGTCGCGCTTGAACAGGAAGCTCGGCACGAACCACGAGTGGATGACGTCCGGCGACGTCTCGATGAACCGGATCCGGCGGTCGGTCGGCAGGACCATCTCGGCCTGCTGCGTCGGCGAACCGGTGATCTGCACGTTCGCCGCGGGATACGCGAACTGCCAGTTCCACTGGAACCCGACGATGTTCACGACCAGGTCCGGCTTCTTCTCCGCCTTGTTGACGAAGTTCTCGCTGACCGCGGTGTAGTAGAAGAGCACCGCGATGATCACGAACGGCACGACCGTGTAGAGCACCTCGATCGGCAGGTTGTAACGCACCTGACGCGGCAGCTCGTTGGTCGTCTTCCGGTAGCGGATGACCGCGTAGAAGATCAGCGCCCAGACGAACAGGCCCACCACCGCAGCAGCCGCGACCGACCCGAGCCAGAGCTCGTAGATCCGGTCCGCCTGCTCGGTGATCGGCTTGGGCAGCCCGAGGTTGAACGCCCGCTCATAGGCGTGACGGGCATCGCAGCCACTCGTGACCAGGGCGGTCAGAAGGGCCGCCAGGGCCAGCCGGGATCCGGTGCGGCGTGCGCCGGACCGTCCCGGCCAAGGGGTCGGACTCAACCTCTTGGGCCTTCCTCGGAGGTGGACGTGGGGACGCCCCGGAGAGCCCTCAGGCACCCGTGTGGAACGCGGCGCGAGCGTATCCCAGCGGCCTCACAGCTTCCTGCCGGGGGTCGGGTGGCGCGCGCGTGCCGCATCTCACGGCACCGGGCTAGCGTCCCTGCCGTGGCGAGCACTGTGCACCTGGATGCGGCGGCCGCCGTACCGCTCCACCCGGCGGCCCGCGAGGCCCTGCTCGCCGCGCTCGACGACGGCTGGGCCGACCCTGGCCGGTTGTACGGCGCCGGCCGGCGGGCGCGACTGCTCCTGGACGCCGCGCGCGAGTCGGTGGCCGCCACGCTGGGCGCCCGCCCCGACGAGGTCCGGTTCACACCGAGCGGAACGGTGGCCGATCACTGCGCCGTCACGGGTGCCCTGGCCGGCCGCAGGCGGGTCGGCGGGCACGTCGTGCACTCCGCGATCGAGCACTCCGCGGTGCTGCATGCCGCGGCCGGGGCGGACGCGACCGCGGTCCCGGTCGACCGGCAGGGCCGCGTGGACGTTGCGGCGTACGACGCGGCGCTGCGCGCCGACACCGCGCTGGCCTGCCTGATCAGCGCGAGCCACGAGGTGGGGACCGTGCAGCCGGTCGAGGAGGTCGCGGAGCTGTGCGCTGCCCGAGGCATCCCGCTGCTCGTGGACGCAGCCCAGACGGTCGGCCGGGCACCTGTGCCGCAGGGCTGGTCCCTGCTCACCGCGAGCGCTCACAAGTGGGGCGGCCCGCCGGGGGTGGGGGTACTGGCGGTCCGGACGGGCACCCGGTTCGGCGCCGGGCTGCCGGACGGTCCCGTGAACCTGCCGGCCGTCGTCGCGGCCGCGGTCGGCCTGGAGGCGGCGAACGCGGAGGCAGCTGCGGAGGACGCGCGGCTGCGTCCGCTGGTCGACCGCATCCGTGACCGCGTCGCCGCCGACGTACCCGATGTCGAGATCGTGGGCGACCCGGTGGACCGGCTCCCCCACCTCGTGACGTTCTCGTGCCTGTACGCCGAGGGCGAGGCCCTGCTGACCGCGCTCGACCGCGAGGGGTTCGCCGTGTCGAGCGGCTCGAGCTGCACCGCAGACATCCTGGAGCCGAGCCACGTGCTCGTCGCGATGGGTGTGCTGACCCACGGCAACGTGCGGGTGTCGCTGCACCGCGGGACGACCGAGGCCGACGTCGAGGGCTTCCTCGACGTCCTCCCCCGCGTCGTCGGTGCGCTGCGGCGTGACGCGGGGGTCGAGGGGCTGTGACCCCGGACCGGGTCCTCGACTGCCTCGGCCGGCCGTGTCCGGTCCCGGTCATCGAGCTGGCAAAGGCGCTGCCGTCACTCGGCGTCGGCGACGTGATCGAGGTGCTCAGCGACGATCCGGCCGCGCGCCACGACATCCCGGCCTGGTGCAGGATGCGCGGGCAGGAGTGGCTGGGCGAGCAGGCTCGACCGGTCGGGGCCGCCTACCTGGTCCGCCGGACGGGCTGACCGCCAGGACAAGTGCGCGCTAGGACAGGTGCGGCTGGACGTCGGCCGCGGCCTCGTCGCCGTACGCCGCGGCGAGGCGCTCGAGGAAGCGGGCCCCGGTGTACGTGTACTCCTGCGTGCCGACCGTCTCGACGACGTGCGTGGCGAGCAGGGCGCCGACCTGGCAGGACCGCTCCAGGGCCAGGCCCCAGGAGGTGGCGGAGAGGAACCCGGCCCGGAACGCGTCGCCCACGCCGGTCGGCTCGGCGATCTGCTCGGCCGGGGCGACGGCGACGCGGATGTCGTCCTCGCCCTTGCGCTGGACGACGATGCCGTTCGCGCCGTGCGTGGTGATCCGGGTCTGCACGAGCCCGAGGATGTCGTCGCCGGACCAGCCCGTCTTGTCCGCGACGAGCCCCGCCTCGTACTCGTTGGTGAACAGGTACGTCGCGCCCTCGACGAGCTGCTGGATCGCGGCACCGTCGAGGAAGGTCAGCGTCTGGGACGGGTCGGCGGCGAAAGCGATGCCTCGGTCCCGGCACTCGGCGGTGTGGCGCAGCATCGCGCCCGGGTCGTTGGGAGCCACGACGACGAGGTCGAGCGCGCCGAGCGGCGCGAGCTCGATGCCGGCCGCCTCGGCCATGGCACCCGGGTAGAAGGAGCCGATCTGGTTCTGGTCCTGGTCGGTGGTCACCGTGAACCGGGGGCTGGCGAGGGTCTCGCTGACGTGCACGCCGGAGGTGTCGACGCCGTGGTCGGCCAACCAGCCCAGGTACTCCGCCGCGTCCTTGCCGACGCTGCCCACGAGCAGCGGCCGCAGCCCGAGCACACCCATGCCGAACGCGATATTCGCGCCGGTGCCGCCGCGGCGGACCTGCAGGTCGCTGGCGAGGAACACCACCGAGAGCTTCGCGAGCTGGTCGGGCAGCAACTGCTCGACGAAGCGGCCGTCGAAGCTGAGCAGGTGGTCGGTGGCGATGGATCCGGTGACGGCGATGCGCATCCGGCGAGCCTACTGACGCCACCGGCGGGTCCGCGCGGCCCGGGACGCGACCCAGGTCACAGACGTTACCGATGGGTAAGCCTTGGGTACCGACCGGTAACTGCCTACCGTCCGGGCCATGACGACCACTACCGTCCCCGCCCGCCGCGAACCGGACTTCTCGCTGGACGACCTGGTCGAGGACTGCCGCGAGGTGTCCGGCGTGCTCGCGCCGTTCGGCCCGAATCTGACCGTGGACCTGACGCGGATCCCCGCGCCGCGCGGTCCCGTCGCCGGTCACCTGCCGGTCGAGATCCCGGCCGGTGCCGCCGCCACGGTCGACGGTTACGAGGCGTACGGCAGCTAGCTCAGACCCGCTCCACCAGCAGGCTGGCGCCCTGGCCGACGCCGACGCACATCGTGGCCAGGCCCCTGTTGCCGGTCTCGCGCTCGAGCCGGCCCAGCAAGGTGACCACCAGCCGCGCTCCACTGGAACCCAGCGGGTGGCCGAGCGCGATCGCGCCGCCGTCCGCGTTGACCGTCTCCATGTCCAGCCCCAGCCGTCGGGCGGACGCGATGACCTGCACGGCGAACGCCTCGTTGATCTCGACGGCGTCCAGGCCGGCCACCGACCAGCCGGCTCCGGCCAGCACCTTCTCGGTCGCCGGCACCGGGCCCAGCCCCATCAGCTGCGGCTCCACGCCGGCCGCCGCGCCCCGCACGATCCGGGCCCGCGGCGTCAGGCCGTAGCGGCGTACCGCGTCCTCGCTGGCCACCACCACCGCACTGGCCCCGTCCGACAGTGGGCTGCTGGTCCCGGCGGTCACGACACCGTCCCGGGTGAACGCCGGCTTGAGCGCGGCCAGCTTGTCCATCGTGGTCGCCCGGGGCGTCTCGTCCGCGGTCACCTCGCCCTTCGGCGTTCCCACCGCCACCAGCTCTGCGTCGAACCGGCCATCGGCGATCGCCTTGGCGGCCCGCTCCTGACTGCGCAACCCGAACGCGTCCGAGGTCTCCCGGTCGATCCCGTCCAGCGCCGCCACCCGCTCGGCGGTCTCCCCGAGCGTGATCGTGCGCTCCGGGTCGTGCCGCGGGTTCACGAACCGCCAGCCCAGCGCGGTGTCCGCCACCTCCCCCGGCTTGGCCCACGGCGTACCCGGCTTGGCCATCACCCACGGCGCCCGGGTCATCGACTCGACCCCGCCGGCGACCACGACGTCGGCCTCGCCCGCGCGCACCGCCTGCGCGGCGTTCGTGATCGCGGTCAGACCGCTCGCGCACAGCCGGTTGACCGTGTACGCGCTGGTCGTCAACGGCAGCCCCGCCAGCAGCACGGCCATCCGGGCCACGTTGCGGTTGTCCTCGCCCGCCTGGTTCGCCGCGCCGAGGATCACCTCGTCGATCACGTCGGGGTCCAGCCCGGCCCGGCGTACCGCCTCCCCGACGACCAGCGCAGCCAGGTCGTCGGCCCGCACACCGGCCAGCGCCCCGCCGTACCGCCCCACCGGGGTCCGCACCCCGCCAACGAGAAAGACCTCGGTCATGCCGCGAGGCTACGCGGGGACAACCGTGCCCGCTGGTGCCCGCTGGTGCCTGCTCATGCCTGGGCAGCACGACGGCGCCGCAACCCCGAAAGGTACGGCGCCGTCAGGCAGTGAGCGGTGAGACCTAGTGGAACGACTCCCCGCAGGCGCACGAGCCGCCGGCGTTGGGGTTGTCGATCGTGAAGCCCTGCTTCTCGATCGTGTCCACGAAGTCGATCTTGGCGCCCGCGAGGTACGGAACGCTCATGCGGTCGACGACGACCTTGACGGTGCCGTCGGCGTACTCCTGGACGGCGTCGCCGTCGAGGGAGCGCTCGTCGAAGAAGAGCTGGTAGCGCAGGCCGGAGCAGCCGCCCGGCTGCACGGCGACACGCAGGGCGAGGTCGTCGCGGCCTTCCTGGGCCAGCAACGAGCGGACCTTGTCGGCGGCCGGGTCGGTGAGGACGACGCCGGTCGTGGTGCTCGTGGCGACCTCGGTCGCGGCGTCAGTGGTCTCGGCGGTCATGGGGCAACGTCTCCAGGAGTCTCGGGGTCTTCACACGGTGCAACACGAAGGCCGACCGTGCCCTTCCCTGCGTGCACCAGCCTATGTTCCCCCGTCAAGGGCGGCGGGACCACTCCTGGGCGACACGCACGGCGAGAGCCTCCAGCTCCTCGGCCGGACGAGCCAGCGCGGCGGACAGCCCGACGGCGTCGGCGATCGCGTACGCCGCCTCGACGCCCGCCGCGGCAGCCTCCCGCCGCCCGACGGCGACCTGGCCGGCGAGCACCAGACAGGGCAGCCCCTCGGCGGCCGCGCTCGCCGCCACTCCCGAGACGACCTTGCCGCGGAGAGACGGCCCGTCGAAGGTCCCCTCCCCCGTCACCACCAGCTCGGCCCGGGCGATCCGGCCGGCCAGGCCGACCAGCCGCTGCACGAGGGCGATCCCGGGCTCCCGGACGGCGCCGAGGGCGAACAGGGCGGCGCCGAGCCCGCCGGCCGCCCCGGCACCGGGCAGGTCACGGACGGCCACCCCCTGGTGCTGCTCCAGCGCGGCCGCCCAGCGGGTGAGGGCGCCGTCGAGCAGCGCCACGTCTGCCCGGGACGCCCCCTTCTGCGGTCCGAACACCTCGGAGGCGCCGTACGGCCCGAGCAGCGGCGCGTCCACGTCCGTCGCGGCCACCAGCTCGATCTCCGCCAGCCGCGGGTCCGGCCGCCCCGCCAGGCTGCTGACGTCCCGCAGCGCACCGCCGCCGGGTGCGAGGCGGGTGCCGTCCGGGGCGTGGCGGCTGACACCGAGCGCGGCGAGCAGCCCGGCGCCGCCGTCGTTGGTCGCCGAACCGCCCAGCCCCACCACGATCCGCCGGGCACCCGCTTCGAGCGCTGCCCAGATGAGCTGCCCGACGCCGTACGTCGTCGTCGCCAGCGGATCGCGCTCCTCCGGCCGCAGCAGGTGCAGCCCGCAGGCCTGCGCGGACTCGACGTACGCCGTCGTCCCGTCGAGGAGGAACGACGCGGTGACCGGGCGGGCGAGCGGGTCCTCGACGGTGAGCGTCACCTGCCGGGCCTGCGGCAGCGACGCGCCGAGGACGTCGACGAAGCCGGGGCCACCGTCGGACAGCGGCGCCAGGTCGAGCTGGTCCCAGGGGGCGGCGGCCACCCAGCCGCGGGTGATGGCGGCCGCCGCCTCGACGGCCGTCAGCGTGCCGCCGAACCCGTCCGGTGCCACCAGGACTCTCACGGCTGCAGTGTGCCGCGCGGGAAGCGGGACGTGCGGCCGGTAGTTGTCGTCTGTGAGACGCTATCCGGGTTCCGCCGCCGCTCCGAGGAGACGCTGTGACCACGACCGACCTCGGTCTGCCTGCGGGCGTCGAGCTGACGCCGCTGGCGCTGCTCCTGCTCGGCAAGCAGGCAGATCCCGCCTCCGAGCGTGGTGTCGACTGCCCCGGGGACCTGCCCGCCGCCTCCGACGCCGCGCTGGTGGAGCGGGCCCGCGCCGCCAAGGCGGCGCTCGGCGACCGGGTGTTCATCCTCGGGCACCACTACCAGCGCGACGAGGTCATCGCCTTCGCCGACGTGACGGGGGACTCCTTCAAGCTGGCCCAGCAGGCGGCAGCCCGGCCCGAGGCCGAGTTCATCGTCTTCTGCGGCGTGCACTTCATGGCCGAGTCGGCCGACATCCTCACCGGACCGGGCCAGGCGGTCGTCCTGCCCGACCTCGCCGCGGGGTGCTCGATGGCCGACATGGCGACGTTCGACCAGGTCGAGGAGTGCTGGGCGGTTCTCGCCGACGCCGGCATCGCCGAGCGGACCGTCCCGGTCAGCTACATGAACTCGTCCGCGGCCATCAAGGCGTTCACCGGCCGGCACAGCGGCACGATCTGCACGTCCAGCAACGCCAAGCGCGCCCTGGACTGGGCCTTCGCGCAGGGCGACAAGGTCCTGTTCCTGCCCGACCAGCACCTGGGCCGCAACACGGCCGTGCTCGAGATGGGCATGAGCCTCGACGACTGCGTGCTCTACGACCCGCACAAGCCCGGCGGCGGGCTCACCCCCCAGCAGCTGCGGGACGCGCGGATGATCCTGTGGAAGGGGCACTGCTCAGTCCACGGCCGCTTCACGCGGGCCTCGGTCGACGACGTCCGCGAGCGGATCCCGGGCGTCCAGGTCCTCGCCCACCCGGAGTGCCGGCACGAGGTGGTCACCGCCGCCGACCTCGTGGGCTCCACCGAGTTCATCATCCGCACGCTCGAGCAGGCGTCGGCGGGCAGCGCGTGGGCCATCGGTACCGAACTCAACCTGGTCAAGCGGCTCGCGGCCGAGCACCCCGACAAGACCGTGACGTTCCTCGACAAGACGGTCTGTTACTGCTCCACCATGAACCGGATCGACCTCCCGCACCTGGTGTGGTCGCTCGAGCAGCTGGTCGCCGGCACGGTCCCGAACCGGATCACCGTGGAGCCGGAGACCGCCCGGCATGCGCGCGTCGCCCTCGACCAGATGCTCGCGCTGCCGTGACCCGTAACCTTGCGGACGTGACCGACAGCCCGCTCGACGACAAGTCCTCCTCCGGGAAGGGGCGGCCCACGCCCAAGCGGCGCGACGCCACGCCCCGCCGGGGTGGCCCGGTCACTCCGCCCCCCGCGACCCGCCGCGAAGCGGCAAAGCGCATGCGCGCCGAGGGCGCCGTGCGGCGCCGCCAGGTCAAGGCCGGTACCAAGGCCGGCGACCAGCGCTACCTGATGGCCCGCGACGCGGGGCCGGTCCGGCAGCTGGTGCGCGACCTCGTCGACTCCCGGCGTCATGTCGGCGTACTCCTGCTGCCCGCAGCGGTTCTGCCGGTGGCCGCCCAGCTGACCCACAGCCAGCGGCTGCTGGCGATGGCAACCACCCTGTGGCTCGCCACCCTGGTCACCGCGATCTTCGACTTCGTGCTCACCGGATTCGTCGTGCGGCGCCGGATCCGGTCCGACTTCCCGGACGAGGGCAAGCTCGGCGGCCACATCGCCTACGGCACCGTCCGGACCGCCCAGTTCCGCCGGTTCCGGCTGCCCCCGCCGCGGGTCCGCGTCGGCGACTCCGTCTGAGCCACCCGGGCCCGTCTGCGTGTTGAACGCCGGCGCGCCGGCACACGATCACGGAAGGGACGACCCGCGCGGGCCGCCCCTTGCGATCTCGCGCTAGCTGTCCTGACCAAGGACGTTGTTGACGGGGCGCGGCGCGCCTGCTTGATCACGAAGAAGACCTCCGGGTGAGGTCGGTGTGTCTGACGCACCTACCCGAACCCCGGAGGTCTTCTTGTCGCACGCTA
>JAOPWV010000092.1 GCA_025965475.1 Frankiales bacterium
CCGCTGGACGAGCATCCGAACGATCCGGCATGACCGGCCCGGCTGCGCCGTCGCGTGGCCCTCGACGACCTACCCTCGATCTCGTGACGCAGCCCGCCCCGGAGCTCAGCAGGACCACGATCCAGTCGGTCAGTCGTGCGTCCCGCCTGCTGTTCGCCGTTGCGGCTGAACCGGACGGGCTGGCCGCCAAGGCGGCCGCGGAACAGCTCGGCCTGTCGTTGCCGACGACGTACCACCTGCTCACGACCCTGGTGGCCGAAGGGTTGCTGGCCAAGGACTCCCGGAGGCGATACGTCCTCGGGCCGCGGGCCGGCGTCATCGCCGCTGCCGTGAACCGGGACAACCGCGCGCCCGAGTACTACGTCGCGCCGCTGCGCGACCTCGCCGCCCGGACGGGCGAGACCGCCTACCTCAGCGCCTGGCGCAGCGGCGCGATCACCGTCCTCAGCACCGTCGAGGGTGCCCACGCCGTACGGGTGGCCGGACTGTCCGCCGGCTACCGGGACAACGAGCACGCGCGGGCCAGCGGGAAACTGCTGCTCGCGTTCGCCTCGCCGGCGGACCGGGACCGGCTGCTCAACGGTCCGACGCTGCGCCGGCTCACGCCTGCCACCATCACCGACCGGAGCCTGCTCGATGCGGAGTTCGAGCGCATCCGCGAGGAGGGGCTGGCCTACGACCGGGGCGAGTTCTACGAGGGCGTCGAGTGCGTGAGCGCGCCGATCATCGAGGGCGGCACCGTCGTCGCGTGCTACACCGTCTCGACTCCGGCGGACCGGTTCGCCGCGGACCCGCAGAAGATCATCGACGCCGTACGTGCGGCCGGCGGCGCGGCGAGCAACCTGCGCCTCATGGACTGACGGCAGACTCGTCGCATGACACGCGACGAGGGCTACCTGCTGGACAACGAGCAGACCGAAGCCGGTGTCCGCTTCGGTGCTCTGTCGTCGCTCTTCGACCCGTCCACCTTCCGCCACCTCGACGCTCTGGGTATCGCCCCCGGCTGGCGCTGCTGGGAGGTGGGGGCCGGTGGTCGTACGGTCCCCACCTGGCTCGCCGCACGTGTCGGCCCTGAGGGCCGGGTGCTGGCCACCGACGTCGACGTGTCCTGGATGGCGGGGCATGGCGCCCCCGGCTACGAGGTGCGGCGACACGCCGTGGGCACGGACGAGCCGCCCGCGGAGACCTTCGACCTCGTGCACGCCCGACTGGTCCTCGTGCACGTCAGCCGACGGCAGGAGGCGCTGCAGTCGCTGGTGTCCGTGCTCCGCCCCGGCGGATGGCTGCTGCTGGAGGACGCCGATCCGGCGTTGCAACCGCTGATCTGCCCCGATGCGTACGGCGCGGAGCAGGAGCTGGCCAACAGGCTGCGCCGCGGCTTCCGCACCCTGCTGGCCGAGCGGGGTGCCGATCTGGCCTACGGCCGGACGTTGCCCCGGCTGCTCAGGGAAGCAGGCCTGTCGGACGTCGAAGCGGATGCGTACTTCCCGGTCACGGGCCCCGCCTGCTCCGTGCTGGAGCGGGCCACCGTGGAGCAGGTGCGCGGGCTCCTGGTTGCCGGAGGCCTGGCCACGGACGAGGAGATCGACCGGCACCTGGTCAACGTCGACAGCGGCCGGCTCGACCTCGCTACAGCGCCGATGATTTCGGCCTGGGGTCAGCGGCCACCGGCTCGGTGACTGCCTGTACCGGCAGCGGGGGCAAGCCGGCACGCAGGCCGATGACGATCTCCATGCCGCCGTCCTCGCCGGACAGGACGACCACCGCACCCGGAGCCGCATCGTCGGGCAGCCGGAACCGCCGGTGGAGCCCATCCGGTGATGTCACCGCGACGACCGCGCCTGGGGCGATGCGGTGCGCCGGCAGCGCCAAAGTGATCCGCTGCGCCGCATGCCGGTCGCTGACGGCAGGCGGCAGATCACCCCCGCTCACCTCGCGGAGCACCGCGGCCTGCAGGATGTCCCAGACGCCGCGCCCGATCCGAGGGCAGGCGTGGACGGCCTGAGCAGCCCGGAGCCAGGCCAGCTCGCAGGCGTCCGCCGCCTGCTCCCGCTCGGCCCCGGCGCGCGCAAGGTCCCACACCGCCCCGGCGTAGACGTCCACCAGCTCCTCCCAGGCGGTCCGGTCGCCGGCGGCTGCATCGATGGTGAGCAGTTTCAGGTCCGGGTACATGGGCTCTCCCAACAGAAGGAATGTGCCTTATAAGAAAGAACGCTCCTTCGACAAGGCGGTCGCCCCTTTCGGCAGGAGCAGTGCGAGGCGTGACCGGAGCGCCACGGCCGGTAGCGATTTCCCTTGCTATACATGAAGATCTGAGGCATTCGGGCCTGACCGCTCGCCGTCCGTTGGGCATCCTGGAGAGGTGCAGCTGCTTCCGCTCGTCGGCACCCGCTTCCTCACCGCCTGGCGCCTCGACGTGCCCGCGACGGTGCTGCTGATCGGGGCCGTGACGGCGTACGTCGTGGGTGTCGGCGCCGCTGCCCGCCGGGGCGTGCGGTGGCTGTGGTGGCGGACCGCGGCGTTCCTGCTCGGGGTCGGCTGCGCCGCCGTCTGCACGATGTCGTCCCTGGCCGTGTACGACCGGGTCCTGCTGTGGCCGCTGGCCGTACAGCTGACCGCGCTGCTCACCGTCGTGCCGCTCGGCCTGGCTCTCGGCGACCCGGTCGGGCTGGCCGCTGCAGCTCGCCCCCTGACCGGCGGCCGCCGGCCGCATCGTCTCCCCGGCAGGTGGCTTCTCCGGGTGCTGGGTTTCCCGGCGGTCGCAGGGCTGCTCGCGATGGCCGCCCAGTTCGCGGTGTTCTTCACCGGCTACCTGACGGCGGCCCTGCGCCACCCGGCCGTCATGGACCTGCTCTACCTGCAGACCGTCGTCACGGGATGCCTGTTCGCCGTCCCGCTGCTCAGCGCGGACCTGCTGCCGGCCTGGTGCACGCAGCCGCTGCGCCTGACCTTCGCCCTCATCGACGGGCTCGTTGACGCGTTCCCCGGCATCGCGGTCATGACCACCGGCCCGCTGCTGGCCGGCGGCTGGTACGGCCGCGTGCAGCGGTCCTGGGGCCCGGCGCCGGCCTGGGACCAGACGATCGCCGGCGCGCTGATGCTGACACTGTCGGAGGTCGTCGCGCTGCCCATGGTCGTGCTGCTGCTGCGGGCCTGGATCCGGGAGGATGCGGTCCACGCGGCGCGGATCGACCGGGAGCTGGACGAAGGCGTGCCGGATCCAGACGTGCCGCTCGGGGAGCGGACCCGGCCGTGGTGGGAGGTCGACCCCGGTCCGCTGGCCGGCCGGGCCGAGCGGCACGGCTGGACCCGCGGCGAGCCGCCGGACTGAGGGCCCGGTCCGTCAGGAGCTGGGCGTCCGGTGGGCCAGCCAGCGTTCGATCTCGGCGATGCCGCGTCGCGCCAGACTCTCCACCGGCTCCGGTACGGCGGCCTCCGGCATCGCCGTGCACCGGGCGCAGGTGCAGCTGTCAGCGGTCACCCGCCGCCGCTTTGCGCCGGCGGCGCACAGGGCCACTGTGACGGCCAGCCAGGCGGCTCCGAGAATCGCCACGACGGCGGGTAGACCGAACAGCGCGCTCGTCGGGGCAAGCACGAACAGCACCATCGACAACCCCATGAGGAGGGTCTCGACCCGGTACATAGGGTGGGATGCGGTGTTCACAGGGCTGGTCATGGGCTGTTGCCGGACACGCCGGCTTGCGCCCGGGAGTGGAAGTCGACCCGCCCGGCCGCCTCCGGATAGTGCAGGTCGAAGGCGGGGCGTTCGGACCGGATGCGGGGGATGGTCACGAAATTGTGCCGTGGCGGCGGACACGAGGTCGCCCACTCCAGCGAGTTGCCGAAACCCCAGGGGTCGTCGCCGACGGCTCGCTCGCCGGAGTGGAAGGAGATCCAGACGTTGTAGAGGAACGGCAGCGTCGAGGCGCCGAGGATGAACGCGCCGATCGACGAGACCGTGTTGAGCGTCGTGAACCCGTCCCTGGCGCTGTAGTCGGCGTAGCGGCGCGGCATGCCCATGTCCCCGAGCCAGTGCTGGACGAGGAACGTCATGTGGAAGCCGAGGAACAGGGTCCAGAAGTGCACCCTGCCGATGCGTTCGTTGAGCATCCGGCCGGTCAGCTTGGGGAACCAGTAGTAGACGCCGCCGAAGAAGCCGAACACCGCCGTCCCGAACAGCACGTAGTGGAAGTGCGCGATCAGGAAGTACGTGTCGCTCACGTGGAAGTCGATCGGCGGGCTCGCGAGCATCACCCCGGTCAGGCCGCCGAGCAGGAACGTCACGAGAAAGCCCACTGCGAACAGCATGGCGGTCTCGAAGCTCAGCTGGCCGCGCCACATCGTCCCGATCCAGTTGAAGAACTTCACCCCCGTGGGGACCGCGATGAGGAAGGACATGAAGGAGAAGAACGGCAGGAGCACGGCGCCGGTCGTGAACATGTGGTGGGCCCACACCGTCATGGACAGCGCCCCGATGCCCACGGTGGCGAACACCAGCCCCTTGTAGCCGAACAGCGGCTTGCGGCTGAACACCGGCAGGATCTCGGTCACGATCCCGAAGAACGGCAGCGCGACGATGTAGACCTCGGGATGGCCGAAGAACCAGAACAGGTGCTCGTAGAGGATCGGACCCCCGTTCACGGCGTCGTAGACATGCGCGCCCAGATGTCGGTCCGCTTCCAGGGCCAGCCACGCGGCCGTGAGCACCGGGAACGCCATCAGGGCGAGGATCGACGTGGCGAGCATGTTCCAGGTGAAGATCGGCATCCGGAACATCGTCATGCCGGGCGCGCGCAGCGTGATGATCGTCGTGACGAAGTTGACCGACCCGAGGATCGTGCCGAGACCGGACGTGATCAGTCCGATGATCCACAGGTCGGCACCGATCTGCGGTGAGTGCACGCTGTCACTGAGGGGCGCGTAGGCGAACCAGCCGAAGTCGGCGGCGCCCTGGGGCGTGAGGAAGCCGGAGATCACCGTCAGGCCGCCGAACAGGTACAGCCAGTAGGACATGGCGTTCAGGCGCGGGAAAGACATGTCCGGCGCGCCGATCTGCAGCGGCATGATGAAGTTCGTGAAGCCGAACGCGGCCGGCGGAGCAAACAGGAACATCATGATCGCGCCGTGCATCGTGACGAGCTGGTTGTACTGCTCGTTGGACACGATCTGGAGCCCGGGACGGGCCAGCTCGGCACGCATGATCATCGCCAGCGCACCCGAGAAAAGGAAGAACCCGAACGAGGTGCACAGGTAGAGCAACCCGATCGTCTTGTGGTCCGTGGTCGTGATGACCTTGGCGATCTTGGCTCCGAGCGACGGACGCGTGCGTCGCGCCTGGACCGGGACCGTCCTGCCGGTAACAAGAGTCATGGGCATCCCTGATGGGCGCGTGGGCGGGTGCATGTGAGCCGCGAGCCGGGGGCCTTCACCACGACGGCCTGGCACGCGCCGGATGTGCTGCCGTCAACGATGACACCTGCCTCCGGGAGCGGCAAGGGAGTCGCCCCGTCGGCCGGCTGCCTCGCGGCGCGCGTCACGATCCGCGCTCGGCGGGGAACAGATGGGCGACCACCGGGGGTGGATCGGACAGCGCGGTCGCCCGTTCCTCCGACGCCTGATCCGAGCCGGTGAGCCGCCCCCCGTGCTGGCGCAGGTGCTCCGACCAGGACGGCACTGCGTACGTCTCGACGAAGTGGCTGGGCTGTTCGCCCTCCCGGTAGAGCTCCCAGCGGGTGGCGCCGGTGCGCAGGCGCGACCGGCGTACCCGCGTCATCGCGTCGAGGAAGGAGTCCTCGTCGTCGGCAGCGACGGTGTAGGTGTTCGTCACCATCACCGGGTTGTCCGGACGGGGCTCGACGGCGAGGTTCGGCTCGGGCCAGTACACCGCGGGGGAACGGTCCAGGCCCCGCGTGTCGATCAGGGGCAGGCTCCGGACGCTGCCGGCGCCGACGAGCAGCAGCGCGGCGGCAGCCAGGAAGGTGGGCATCAATCCGGACCGCTGGGCGACCAGGCCCCAGACCAGCGCGCCGCCGGCCTGACCGCCGAAGACCACGATCTGGTACGCCGACAGGCCGCGAGCTCGTACCCAGGCGGGGAGGAACATCTGCATCGCGGCGTTGATGGTGGACAGCACGGCGACCCAGGCCACCCCCGCCGGCACCAGTGCGACGAGGATCAGTGGCACGTTCCGCACCGACACCAGCACGATCAGGGACAACGCGTAGACGATGCTGGACACGAGCATCATGCGGTTGGTCGTGAGGCGCGCCCGGATGCGCGGCAGAAGCAGCGCGCCCCCCACCGCGCCCAGCCCCAGTGCGGCAAGCAGCAGGCCATAGCCACCCGCATCGAGCCCGAGGCGCTGGCTGGCGACCAGCGGGAGCAGGGCCCAGAGGGCGCTCGCCGGCACGATGAACAGGGCGGTGCGCAGCATGATGCGGCGTACGACGGGGGAGTGCCGGACGTAGCGGCCGCCTGCGCGCATGGCCGGCCCGAACCGCTCCGGCGGTTCCGGATCGGACTCGGCCGCCCTGCGCCAGGCCACGAGCACGACCGCGAACACCAGGAACGAGAGGGTGTTCAGCGCGAAGACCGCGGCGACGCCGAGGCGTGCGACGAGGATGCCGGCGACCGCCGGGCCGACGGCCCGGGCCACGTTGACGCTGACCGAGCTGAGCCCGGCGGCGGCCGTCAGCTGCGAGCGCGGCACGAGCTCGGGGATGAGGGCCTGGTAGGCCGGCGCCGTGAGGGCCGCCCCCACTCCCAGGGCGAAGGTGAACGTCAGCAGGAGCGCGGGCGGCATCTGGCCGAGGAGGGTGAGCGCCGTCAGGGCGCCCCCGACCGCCACCTGGAAGACCTGGACGGCGATCAGCAGCCGACGGCGGTCGAAGATGTCCGCCAGGGCGCCGGACGGCGGCGCGAGCAGCACGGCCGGCAGCGTGCTTGCCGTCTGGACAAGGGCGACCAGGGTGGGCGCCCCCGGCTGGTTGACGAGCAACCATTGGGCGCCGACCGTCTGCATCCAGGTACCGATGTTGCTCACCAGGACGGCCAGCCACAGCGCCCGGAAGATCTTCAGGCGCAGCGGGGCCCACGGGGACTCCCCGGTGTGCGGCTCGCTCACGGCTCACCCGGTCCCGTCACGGCCGGAGAAGTCGCTCACGGGGCCGCCACTGCCCGATGCGCCACCACCCACACCGGTCCCGATCCGGGGCCGACCCGGTCGCCGTACGCTCCGCTCACGACGATGGGAACCGTGCTCGGCGGCCCGGTGTTCGACCCTTCCGACCGGTCCGCGGTGCGCATCGGAGACTGCGAACGCGAGGCCGCGATCACGGCGCCCGGGGAGCATCTGACGGCCGGGCAGCTGAGTCTGGACGAGTACGGCCAGCGCAGCGCGGTCGCGGCCGCCGCGCAGACCCGCGACGAGCTGTCGGCGCTGTTCGACGACCTCCCCGAACCGCATCCCCTGGCGGCCTCCGGCGCGCTCCCCGTCCGCGCGGCCCCGGACGAGGCCGGAGTTCCCGCCGTGCCCGGCTCCCGGGCGCCGGCGCAACGGGCGGTCGCTGCGTCCGTCGGGGTGCTGTGGGCCGTCGGGGTCCCGCTGGTCTTCATTCTCTGGCTGCCGTGGTGGCTGATCTTCGTACCGGTCGCGATCTCGGCCTTCGCCGGGCGGTACTGGGGCGACCACTGGCGCGGCCACGACGGGCGCCAGCGGGAGCGGCACCGCGACCGCTGACCGGATCGGCTGACCATCAGCGCTTAGCCCAGTCGGCCTAATCGGGACGATCACCCGGTGGCACAGTGGGACAGGCCACTGTCGGCGACTGACCGTGGGCAGGAGGAGGTGCGCCTTGGAATCCCCGGAGAACGATCCCGAGAGGCGGGTCGCGGTCGACCTGTTCAACCATGTGTGGTCGCTGCTGGAGATGGACGACCGCAGCCCCGAGCAGGACGACGAGATGATCCATGCCGCGCACGCGTCGCGGCATCACTGGGGCCGGGTGGGCACGGCGCTGAACGCCGCGCGCGGCGAGTGGCAGATCTCCCGGGTGTACTCCGTCCTGGGGCGCGGCGAGCCGGCGCTCTACCACGCCCGTCGCTGCCTCGCGCTGACGACCGAGCACGGCTTCGGTGACTTCGACCTGGCGTACGCCTATGAAGCCCTGGCCCGGGCCTCCGCCGTGGCGGGGGACACGCACGCGGCGATCCGGTACGCGGAGCAGGCCCGCGTCGTGACCGAGGACGTCGAGGACAACGATGACCGGGACCTCGTCCTCGCCGACATCGCGACGCTGCCCGTCTGACCCGCGCGTCTGACCCGCCCGTCCGAACCTCCCGTCCGACCCGTCCGTCCGATACCTGCCCCGGCCGGCTTCTGCCCGTCTGACACGATCACCGGGTGAGCGACCGGCAGAACGCGCTGTGGCCGGCGGCGGCCGGGTTGGCCGCCGGGTTCGGCGCGGACCTGGTCCTCGCGGATCCACGGCGCGGCCACCCGGTCGCCGGATTCGGCAGTATCGCGGCGGCCACCGAGCGGGCGATGCACCGCGACTCCCGTCTCGTCGGCTCGGCGTACGCGGCGGCGCTCACCGCGGGGGTGGCCGGGGCGGGACTGCTCGCTGGGCGGGCGACCGCGGGACGGCCGGCCGCGCGGCTCGCGGTCACGGCACTGGGTACCTGGGCCGTCGTCGGCGGGACGACCCTGCGCCGCGAGGCCGGCCACATGTCGCGCCTGCTCGCCGCCGACGACCTGCCTGGAGCCCGCGACCGCCTGCCGCACCTGTGCGGACGCGACCCGTCGGCGTTGGACGGCGCGGGTCTCGCCCGGGCGACCGTGGAGTCGGTCGCCGAGAACACCTCCGACGCGGTCGTCGGGCCCCTCGTCTGGGGCGCGGTCGCCGGGCTCCCCGGGCTCGTGGCGTACCGCGCCGTCAACACGCTGGACGCGATGGTCGGACACCGGTCGCCCCGCCACCTGCGGTTCGGCTGGGCGGCGGCCCGGCTGGACGACGCGGCGAACGTGCTGCCCGCTCGCCTCACGGCGGGGCTCGCCACCGTCCTCGCGCCGGTCGTGGGCGGCCGGCCGCGCGATGCGTGGCGCGCCTGGCGTCGCGACGGCCGCAAGCACCCGAGTCCCAACGCTGGTCCGGTCGAGGCGGCCTTCGCCGGGGCACTCGGTCGCACGCTCGGCGGGCGGCTGTCCTACGGCGGCCGGGTCGAGGACCGGCCGCTGCTCGGGGACGGTCCGGCCCCCGACCTGGCCGATGTGGCCCGGGCCGCCCGACTGTCCGCCGCCGTGCAGGTCGCCGCCGTGGTGCTGTGCACCGGGGTCCGGCTGCTGAGGGACCGCAGGTGAGCGGCGCGCTCCTCGTCGCCGGTACGACGTCCGACGCGGGCAAATCGGTGCTGACGGCCGGGCTCTGCCGGTGGTTGTCCCGTCAGGGCGTGAAGGTGGCGCCGTTCAAGGCGCAGAACATGTCGCTCAACTCGGCGGTGACCGCCGACGGCGCGGAGATCGGCCGGGCCCAGGCGATGCAGGCCGCAGCTGCGGGCCTCGCCCCGGAGGCCGCCATGAACCCGGTGCTGCTCAAGCCGGGCGGTGACCGCAGCTCCCAGGTCGTCGTCCTCGGCCGGCCGTACGCCGACGTGACCGCGCTGAGCTACCGGGAGCACAAGTCGGCGCTGCTCGAGGTCGCCCTCGCGTGCCTCGCCGACCTGCGCAGCCGGTACGACGTCGTGATCTGCGAGGGCGCCGGCTCGCCCGCCGAGATCAACCTGCGGGCCACCGACATCGCCAACATGGGCCTGGCCCGGGCCGCCCAGCTGCCCGTCCTGGTCGTCGGCGACATCAACCCGGGCGGGGTGTTCGCCGCGCTGTTCGGGACCCTGGCCCTGCTGTCGTCCGAGGACCAGGCGCTGATCTGCGGGTTCGTCGTCAACAAGTTCCGCGGGGACCCGGCCCTGCTGACCCCGGGCCTGGACATGCTCACCGGGCTGACCGGCCGACCGACGCTCGGTGTCCTGCCCTGGACCGAGGGGCTCGAGCTCGACACCGAGGACTCCCTCGGCCTGGCCGCGCCGGTGGCTGCGCTGCCGCCGCGCGGGCGCGACGTGCTCCGCGTGTCCGTCGTACGCCTGCCCCGGCTGTCCAACTGGACGGACATCGACGCGCTGCGCTCAGAGCCCGGGGTCCTGGTGCGGTTCGCCACCACGCCCGAGGAGCTCGCGGACGCCGACCTGGTCGTGCTGCCCGGCACCCGCGCGACCGTCGCCGACCTGGCCTGGCTCCGGGACCGCGGCCTGGACCGGGAGCTGAGCCGGCGGGCGGCGGAGGGCCGGCCGGTGCTGGGGATCTGCGGCGGCTACCAGATGCTCGGCCGCTCGATCGAGGACGACGTGGAGTCGCGGACCGGTCGGGTGGACGGCCTGGGGCTGCTGCCGGTGCGGACCGTGTTCGGTGCGGACAAGGTGCTGGCCCGGCCGGCCGGCGCGTACGGGGAACACCCGGTGACGACGGCGTACGAGATCCACCATGGGCGCATCGAGGTCGAGGGCGGTGACCCCCTGTTCACGCCGGCGGAGGGTTGCCGGGCCGGCGCGGTGTCCGGGACGGTGTGGCACGGGGCGCTGGAGAGTGACGGCGTCCGGCGCGCGCTGCTCGCTGAGGTCGCCATGGCTTCCGGACGGCAGTGGTTGGCGGGGGAGCGGTCCTTCGAGGAGGTCCGGCAGGCTCGGCTCGATGCGCTCGGTGACCTCGTCGCGGAGCATCTCGACACGGGCGCGGTCCTGCGGCTGCTCGAGCACGGTGCGCCGGCCGGCCTGCCCTTCGTACCGCCGGGAGCCCCCGCCTAAGCCGACGGCCGGGCCCCCACAGGGGACCCGGCCGTCGGTGCGAGTGCGTGCCTAGCCGGCGGCCATGCCCTCCTTGAGAGCAGCCGCGGCGGCCTCCTTGCTCACGCGCACCATCGAGAACATGACGATGCCGGAGGCGAGGATGAGCCCGGCCCCCACCAGCAGGCCGAGGGACCAGCCGTCGACGACGGCCGACAGGTAGGCCGGGATGTCGGCCGGGTTCTTCGGCTGTCCTCCCGGAACGAGTGAGCTGGTCCGCGAGCTGCTGACCGCGGTGAGGATCGCAAGCCCGAGCGCGCCGCCGATCTGCTGACCGGCGTTGAGCAGCGCGGAGGCGATGCCGGCGTCCTCGTGGCCCACGCCGGCGACCGCGGCGCTGGTGAGCGCTACGAAGGCCAGGCCCATGCCCATGGCGACGAGCAACAACGACGGGAGGATGACCGTCAGGTAGGAGGAGCCGGGCTCGAGGCGCAGCCCGAGGGTGAGCAGCCCGAGGGCCGCGAGGCCGGGGCCGACCGCCAGCAGAGGCCGCGGGCCGATCTTGCCCAGCAGTTGCGACGCGATGCCGGCACTGATCCCGATCATCGCGGTCATCGGCAGGAAGGACAGCCCGGCCTTGACGGGGCTCCAGTGGTTGATCACCTGCATCCACAGGATGAGGAAGAAGAAGATCGCGAACATGCCGGCGCCGATCAGCAGCGCGCCCAGGTCGGCACCGGTGAGGCTGCGGCTCCGGAAGAGCCGGAACGGGACGAGCGGCGTGCGGCTGCGCAGCTGGACGAGGACGAAGCCCCCGATCAGTGCGGCGGCGAGCACCAGCGTGCCGACCGTGCGCCCGGAGGCCCAGCCGTACTGATTCGCCTTGACCAGCGCGAAGACGAGCGCCATCAGGCCGCCGGTGACCAGGACGGCGCCGGGGATGTCGAAGCCCTGGGCGCGGTCGTCCTTGCTCTCCGGGACCAGCCGGCGCGCCCCGAGGATCGCGACCACGGCGACCGGGACGTTCACGAAGAGCACCCAGCGCCAGTTGACGTACTCCACGAGCACGCCGCCGAGGATCAGCCCGAGCGCCGCGCCACCGGCGGTGATGGCTGCCCAGATACCGAGCGCACGGTCACGCTCCTTGCCTTCCGCGAAGACGACCGTGAGCAGGGACAGCGCGGCCGGGGACATCAGCGCGCCGCCGATGCCCTGCAACCCGCGGGCCGCGATGAGCAGGCCCAGGTTGCTGGCGATACCACCGAGCAGCGAGGCCACCGCGAACAGGGCGGCACCGGTGATGAACACCTTGCGCCGGCCGATCCGGTCGGCCAGCTTGCCGCCGAGCAGCAGGAAGCCACCGAAGAAGAGGGTGTAGCCCGTGACCACCCACTGAAGGTCCGCCTCGCTCTTCACCTTGAGCGCGTCGAAGATGGCCGGCAGCGCGACGTTCACGATCGTCGCGTCGAGGATGACCATCAGCTGGCTGACGGCGAGCACGACGAGGGCGAGGTTCTTGTGGACCACCCGGCCGTCGGCGTGCACGAGATGAGCGCTCGTGGGCGGGGCGGGTTCGGCGAGTGTCACGGTGCGGTGGTCCCCTCAACGGTGATATGGCTCAACGACTGTAGAGCGTTGCGTGTTTGACGGTCAACGCGCGTAGAGTGAAATGCGTGACATCCTCCGACGCGCACCTGTCGCGGGACGAGCGCCGTCGCCGCACCGAGTCGACGATCCTCGATGCTGCGAGGGAATTGTTCGCGGACGCGGGCTTCGAGCGGACCACGATCCGTGCCGTCGCCGCCCAGGCCGGCGTCGACCCGGCCCTGGTCATGCAGTACTTCGGCAGCAAGGAAGGCCTCTTCGGGGCCGCGACGCGGTGGAACGGTGAGCACGAGAGCATCCTGACGGCCACCTCCGACACTTTGGCCGCGGCCGCCATCGACGACCTGCTGTCGCACTTCGAGCACGCTGACGACCGCGAGGCCGCGGTGGCCCTCATGCGCAACTGCCTCACCCACCCGACCGCCCTCGCCGCCATGCGCGACCAGGTGATGTGCGAGCGCAAGGAGGCCGTGGCCGCGGCGATCGAGGGGGAGGACGCTCAGCTGCGCGCGGGACTGTTCGCAGCCTGCATGGTCGGTCTGGGCATGGTCCGCTACCTGATCAAGCTCGAGCCGGTGGCCAGCGCGTCCCCCGAGGCGCTGCACCGGCTCATGGAGCCGGCGCTGCAGGCCCTGCTGGCTGCCCCGGCGGCGGCGGCGCCCGGCCCGACCGACCCCTCCTAGCTCCGCCGGCGGCCCTACCGGCCTTGCGGTTGGTAGGAGTCCCCCATGGTCCCTTGGGACCATTTGTCGTTCGATCCCCGGGTTTGGCTCAAGTCGGCGCCCCGAACGGGTCGAGCGCTCTGGCATGAACGTTCACCTGACTCTGGCCCCGCCCTTGCCCGAGACCGAGTTCACGGCGGTCAGTGTCGACGAGTTGTGTCGTACGCATCTGGCGTTGGTGCATTACGAGGTGCGGTCGTTGGCGGTGCGGTTGCCGCGGCATGTGAATCAGGATGATCTGGTGTCGGCGGGGATGGCGGC
>JAOPWV010000104.1 GCA_025965475.1 Frankiales bacterium
CCCCGGCGGCTGGTACGCGTTCCCGTTCTGGGAAACCATGCTCATGACCACCGTGCTGACCGGTGGCTTCGGCGCCTTCGGTGGAGGTTTCGGCGGTGGCGGCTACGAACGCGGCTACGAGGAGGGAGACGAGGACTCCCGGGACGCGCACACCGGCGGCGGCGACTGGGGTGGCGGCGACTGGGGTGGCGGCGACTGGGGCGGCGGCGGCGACTTCGGTGGTGGCGGCGGTGACTTCGGCGGTGGTGGTGGCGGCGGTGACTGGTAGCCGCCGCTCGTCGTACACAGGTCGGCGCGGCAGCTGACCGTCGGGGGCGCGGCCGGGGCAGGATGAGCCGGTGGCGACGCAGCTGGGGCTCGAGGGCATGCCGACGCGGCTGTTCTCCTGCACGCCGTCGCGGCTGACGACCTGGTTGGACTGCCCGCGGCGCTACCGGATGACCTACCTCGACCGGCCGACGCCGCCCAAGGGGCCGCCGTGGGCTCACAACACCGTCGGGGCGGTCGTCCACCTCGCGCTGGCGCGCTGGTGGTCCGAGCCGCGTGAGCGCCGTACGCCCGCGGTGGCGCGGGCGCTGGTGGACCGGGCGTGGACGACCGACGGGTTCAGCGACGACGCGCAGGCCGAGCGCTGGCGCGGGCTGGCCGGGGACATGGTGGAGCGGTACGCCGCCACCCTCGACCCGGCCGACGAACCCGTGGGGGTGGAGCGGACCGTCGCCACCCGGTCCGCGTCGCTCGCGGTCAGCGGCCGGGTGGACCGGGTCGACCTGCGCGGCGACGAGCTGGTCGTCGTCGACTACAAGACCGGGCGCCACGTGCTGACCACCGACGACGCCCGCGGTTCGCTGGCTCTCGCCCTCTACGCGCTGGCCTCGGCGCGCACACTGCGGCGCCCGTGCACCGCCGTGGAGCTACACCACCTGCCCACCGGCCGGGTCGCGCGCTTCGACCACACCGAGGAGTCGCTGGCCCGGCACCTGTCGCGTGCCGAGGCGATCGGCGCGGAGGCGGTCGCCGCCGCTGAGGCGCTGGCCGAGGGCGGTGATCCCGCGGACCTGTTTCCCCCCCGGCCGAGCCGGGGCTGCGCCTGGTGCGACTTCGCGCGCGGGTGTCCCGCCGGCCTGGCCGCCGCGGGCCAGCCGAAGAAGCCGTGGGACGGGCTGGCTCAGGAAGAGGTCGCCTGAGCGGGGCGCGAAGGGGAGCTACGGCAGGCCGAAGCGGGCCTTGGCGTTCTTGAGCTCCGGGCCGTGGCGCAGGCGCTCAGGAACGACCAGCAGCCCCGACCGGAAGGCCAGCCCGGCCGCGGTCGCGGCGGCGTCGGTCGTGGGCAGCCCTGGGAGGCGGTACAACCTGCGGGCCCACCGGGGCATCATCGCGAAGGCCGCACCGGCGAGGCTGATCCACGCCGCCCTGGCGGGCGTGCCCAGGACCACCAGCGTCGGCATCGGCGGCCACAGGACGAACATCGCGGTGCGCCTGGCCTCGGCGGTGACCCGGAGCTGGGGGCGCATGCGGGCGAAATACGCCGCCATCTCGGCCACCGACCCGGGCACCTGCGCCGGGTCGAGGCCCACCAGGGCGGAGCCCCCGGTCTGTTCGGCGTAGTAGCGGTCCCGGTCCGCACGGGAGACGCGCAGTCCGCAGCGCACCGCCGTGGTCAGGAACGACTCGACCTCCACGCAGTGCACCCAGCGCAGCAGCTCCGGGTCGGCCACCCGGTACGTCGTGCCGGACTCGGGTTCCAGCCCGGCCAGGCGCTCGTGGATGCCGCGCACCCGGGCCCCCGCACGCTCGGCCTCGGCGCGGGTGCCGTAGGTCGTCACCCCGACGTACGCCGCCGTGCGCAGCAGCCGGCCCCAGGGGTCGTCGCGGAAGTCGCTGTGCTGGGCGACGCCCGCCATCGCCAGCGGGTGGACCGCCTGGAGCAGGAGCGCGCGCAGCCCGGCCAGCGCCATCGACGGGTCGGCGTGCACGCGCCAGGTGACGCTGTCGGGTCCGTAGAACCCTGGATCGGGAGCCAAGGGGGCCGCTGTGCTCATCGGGATCCAGGTTCGCACGGCTGCGGCAACCGTGCCCGGTCACGACTAGCGGCTGTGCGGCCCGTGTGGACGCAGGCCCTCCACGGCGCCCTCGACGACCACGCGTGCCACGTCGTGGAGCCGCAGGTTGCTGTCGCGGGCCCGCTTGCGCAGGACACCGAACGCGCGCGTCATGTCCAGATGGAGCCGTTCGGCCAGGATCCCCTTGGCCTGCTCGATGACGATCCGGCTCATGAGGGCCTCCTGCAGCTGCCCGGCCAGGTCGCTGACCTGCTGGAGGGCGCGTTGCTGCGCCAGCGCGGCGGTCGTCATGGCCGCCACGGCCGCGCCGCGTTCCAGCTCCTGCGGACTGAAGGCGGCGGCCCGGACGCGGAAGCCGTTGAGCGCGCCGACGGTGCCGCCGTCGAGGCGGAGCGGGATGCCGACGGCGGTGCGGTAACCGGCCCAGGCCGCGCGGACCACGCAATTGGGCCAGTACGGGTTGCTCTGCCGCAGGTCGGTCTGGAAGACACCGGCGTGCCGGTAGGTGTCGTAGTGGTCCGTCTGGGTCGCCTGCAGCCGGGCGGCGCGTTCGTGGGTCGCGGCCACGACCCGGAGGCGGTGGGCCGCGTCGGCGAGCGCCAGGCTGACGGCGTCGGCGGCCAGGAGGACGCCGACGTGCACCAGGAGGACCTGCAGGTCGACCTCCGCGCTGTGCCCGGGCGCGTCGACGAGGAACGTCGACACGTGCTCGGTCATGGCGCTTCTCTCAGCCAGTCGGACGCAGGGGTCGGGCGACAACCAGCAGCGCGGAGGCTACGCGTCCTGGCGGTCTCTTGCAGTAGGCCGACCGGCTCTGGGCGATAGGAGTTCCGGGCTATGGCTGGTCCGCAGGGTCGGCCGCTAGTCTGCGCGGCGTTGCCCGCCCCTCTGGACCGTACGGGGGCGGGCCGTTTTGCGTCCGGGCAGGCTCCTTCTCCGGAATTTCCTCAGCCTCCGGGTGCCGGGGAGGTTCCGGACAGGGGAGGCGCAGACGGGTGAGCCGGGCGCGACCTCGGCGCCGGAGGGGGTACCTGGCCACCGCGTCCTGAGCGCAGGGCCGGCCGGGTCGGGTCCGAGCGGTGACGTGCGCCGCTGCCGTCCCTACGCTAGGGGTGTGTCCTACGTCGCGATCAACGTCCTGACCGTCCCGGAGGGTGCGGGCGAGACCCTCGAGCAGCGCTTCGCCGCCCGTCAGGGGGCGGTCGACAGCGCCCCCGGCTTCGAGCACTTCGAGTTGCTGCGGCCCGTCGAGGGGACCGAGGACTACCTCGTCTACACCCG
>JAOPWV010000115.1 GCA_025965475.1 Frankiales bacterium
AGCGCGCCGCCCGCGAACGCCTCGTCGCCCTGCGCGAGCAGCGCTCCCGGGGCGCCGTGGTGGCGGAGCAGGTCGTCCGCGGGGCCCGGCAGGCGCTCGCGAGCATCGCGATCTCGCTGCGCGCGGCGGCCGAGGACCGCGAGGCGGCCCAGGCGGCCCGGACCGTGACCGAGGGCGAGCTGCTGGCGCTGCGCTCGCGTGGTCGCGAGCTCGCGGCGGAGCTGGACCGGCTCACCGACGTCGTGCACCGCGACGAGGTGGCCCGCGCCGAGCAGCGGCTGCGGATCGAGGCCCTCGAGGCGCGCGCGGTGGAGGAGTACGCCGTGCCGCTGGAGTCGCTGTTCGCCGACTACGGCCCGGAGGTCGCCGTACCGGTCGAGACCGAGGACGGCCCCGGGGAGCCGGTGCCCTACGACCGGGCCGCGCAGGAGAAGCGTGCCGCGAGCGCCGAGCGGGCCCTGGCGCTGCTCGGCCGGGTCAACCCGCTCGCGCTGGAGGAGTACGCCGCGCTCGAGGAGCGCTCGGCCTTCCTCACGACCCAGCTCGAGGACCTCAAGGCGACCCGCCGGGACCTGCTCACCGTCATCAAGGACGTGGACGAGCGCATCCACGACGTGTTCCGCAGCGCCTTCGAGGACACCGCCCGCGAGTTCGTGCACGTGTTCGCGACGCTGTTCCCGGGCGGGGAGGGCAAGCTCATCCTCACCGAGCCCGACGACATGCTCGCGACCGGCATCGAGGTGATGGCCCGACCGGCCGGCAAGAAGGTGTCCCGGCTGTCGCTGCTGTCCGGCGGCGAGCGCTCGCTCACCGCGATCGCGCTGCTGGTCGCGATCTTCCGGGCCCGCCCTTCGCCGTTCTACGTCATGGACGAGGTCGAGGCCGCGCTCGACGACCGCAACCTCGGCCGGCTGCTCGAGCTGATGGAGGGGCTGCGCGAGGCGTCGCAGCTCATCGTCATCACGCACCAGAAGCGGACGATGGAGATCGCCGACGCGCTCTACGGCGTCACGATGCGGGGGGACGGCGTCTCGGCGGTGGTCAGCCAGCGGCTCCGGGAGCGCGAGTCGGCCTGACCGGCCCGACGGTGGCGCCGCCGAGGAGTAGTTGCGCCGCTGACTGGTAGACACGGGGCGTGCTGCTGGAGATCCTCGCCCTCGTCGTCGCCGTCCTCGTCCTGACCGTGGTCACCGCGGTCGCGCTCGTCACCAACCGCGGGCGCAAGGCGCTGCCGCCGCCCACTCCGACGCCCGGCCTGGACTACCGGCCGGGGGTCGGGGACGAGGCCGAGCCGGCCCGGGACGCGCCGCTGCGCCGCACCCTCTCCGAGGTCGAGCTCCCCGACCAGGACGACCTGCTGCTGCCCACCGCGGAGCCCCTGGCTCCCGAGCCCGGTCCGGCGGCGCCCGCCCTCGACGTCCCCGAGCCGACGGCCGGCCGGCTCACCCGGCTGCGCGCCCGGCTGGCCCGCTCGCAGGGGACCCTCGGCCGGGGCCTGTTCACCCTGCTGTCGCGGGACGTCATCGACGAGGACACCTGGGAGGAGGTCGAGGACACCCTCCTGCAGGCCGACATGGGGCTGGCCGCGACCACCGAGCTGGTCGCCCGGCTGCGCACCCGCGTCCGGGTGGAGGGGACCCGCAACCCCGGTGAACTGCGCGTCCTGCTGCGCGAGGAGCTGGTCGCCGCGATCGGTCCCGACCTCGACCGCACCCTGCGGACCACCCCGCACGAGGACGGCCGCCCGGCGGTGGTGCTCGTCGTGGGCGTGAACGGCACCGGCAAGACCACGACGTCCGGCAAGCTCGCCCGCGTCCTCGTGGCGGACGGCCGCTCGGTGGTGCTGGGCGCAGCGGACACCTTCCGCGCCGCTGCCGCCGACCAGCTGCAGACCTGGGGCGACCGGGTCGGCGCGCAGACCGTCCGCGGCCCGGAGGGCGGCGACCCGGCCAGCGTCGCGTTCGACGCCGTCAAGCGCGGCATCGACGAGCGGGTCGACACCGTGCTCATCGACACCGCGGGCCGCCTGCACACGAAGAGCGGCCTCATGGACGAGCTCGGCAAGGTCAAGCGGGTCATCGAGAAGCACGGTCCGGTCGACGAGACGCTGCTCGTGCTCGACGCGACGACCGGTCAGAACGGCGTCGTGCAGGCCCGGGTGTTCACCGAGGCGGTCGACGTCACCGGCATCGTGCTCACCAAGCTCGACGGCACCGCGAAGGGCGGCATCGTCATCAGCGTGCAGCGCGAGCTCGGCATCCCGGTCAAGCTCGTCGGTCTGGGGGAGGGCCCGGACGACCTCGCGCCGTTCGAGCCCGAGGCGTTCGCCGACGCGCTGCTCGGCGACGAGGCGGCGCTCTAACTGGTCCGGTCCACCGCGACGCACCAGTCGGCCCCGGGCTGCCACGGGTCGCCGTCCCAGGTGGCGTACCGCGCCACCTGGACCAGCCCCGCCGCACGGGCCCAGCCGTCGTACGTCGTCAGACCGAGCCGGGCGGTGTCCCAGCCGGCCACGAGCAGACCACCCGGAGCCAGGTGGCCGGCGAGCCGGCGGACCACCTCGGGCTCGCTGTCCTCGGCGAGGAAGACCATCACATTGCCGGCGCACACCACGAGGTCGAAGATCTCGCCGAGGTCCAGCGCCGCGAGGTCCTCCTCGGCCCAGCGGACCGCCGGGTCGCGGCGCGCCTCGTCGAGCATCGAGCGGTCGTTGTCGACGCCGACGACCTCGAACCCGCGCCGGGCCAGCTCGCCGGCGACCCGGCCGGTGCCGCAGCCCGCGTCGAGGATCCGGCCGCCGGAGGGCAGTAGCGCGGCGACCCGCTCGGCCTCACCGTGCACGTCCATCCCCTGCGCGGCGAGCGCGCGGAAGCGTTCGGCGTACGCCGGTCCCCGCTGGCCGCCGGTGGTCTCCAGCCATTTCGACATGGGCCCACCGTAGGGCGCAGGGGCACCCGGCCGTTCACGTGACGGAAACACAGCCGCGACGGCCGTTCCGTGACCGAAACACGACGGACACGGTCAGGGAACGGCCGGCACAGAGGCTCCTGGGCAGTCCCCCATTCCGAGGAGCAGCATGCCAACCATCGACACCGGCACCACGGCCTGGGTGCTCGCGAGCAGCGCGCTTGTGCTGTTCATGACCCCGGGGCTGGCCTTCTTCTACGGCGGTATGACGCGCTCGAAGAGCGTGCTCAACATGCTGATGATGTCCTTCAGCGCCATCGGCGTCGTGAGCATCCTGTGGGTGCTGTACGGCTACACGCTGGCCTTCGGTACCGACGCGACGAGCGGCCTCATCGGCAACCTCGACAATCTCGGCCTCAAGGCCACCACGCTGACCAGTGCCACCAACGGGCTGCCCGACTACGTGTTCGTGGCGTTCCAGATGATGTTCGCGATCATCACGCTGGCGTTGATCAGCGGCGCGATCGCGGACCGGATGAAGTTCGGGGCCTGGATCGCCTTCAGCGTCCTGTGGATCACCATCGTCTACTTCCCGGTCGCGCACTGGGTCTTCGCGTTCGGGACCCCGCTCGGCGACTCCAAGGGCCCGGGCGGCGCGGGCGCCGCGGCGTCGTACGCCGCCGGCACGGGCGGCTGGATCGTCAGCAAGCTCGGTGCCCTCGACTTCGCCGGTGGCACCGCGGTCCACATCAACGCCGGTGCCGCCGCCCTTGCTCTCGTGCTCGTGCTCGGCAAGCGCCGGGGCTTCGGCCGCGACCCGATGCGGCCGCACAACCTGCCGCTGGTGATGATCGGCACGGGGGTGCTGTGGTTCGGCTGGTTCGGCTTCAACGCCGGCTCGGCCCTGGCCGCCAACGGTGTCGCCGGCCTGGCGTTCGTCAACACGCAGGTCGCCACGGCCGCCGCCGCGCTGGCCTGGGTCGCCGTGGAGCGCATGCGGGACGGGCACGCGACCACCCTTGGCGTCGCGTCCGGCGCCGTCGCCGGCCTCGTCGCGATCACCCCGGCCTGCGGGTCGGTGACCCCGCTCGGGGCCATCCTGGTGGGGATCGTGGCCGGCGTCGTGTGCTGCCTCGCGGTGTCGCTCAAGCACCGGTTCGGCTACGACGACGCCCTCGACGTCGTCGGCGTCCACCTCGTCGGCGGCCTCGCCGGCACGCTCATGATCGGTCTCGTGGCGAGTGACGCGGCGACCGGCTCGGCCGCGATGCGCGGGTTCTTCTACGGGGGCGGCCTGGGCCAGCTGGGCAAGCAGGCGATCGCCGCGTTCTCCGTCCTCGCGTACTCGTTCGTGCTGACCTACGTCATCGCCCTCGTGCTCAAGGCCGTGATGGGGCTGCGGGTCACCGAGGAGCAGGAGATCACCGGGGTCGACACGACCATCCACGCGGAGTCGGCCTACGAGCTGGCCGGTCTCGGGACCGCCGGATCGGGCTCGCTGGTCGGCGCGCAGGCCGGCCAGGCCCGCCAGGAGCACGCGTCGGTGACCTCATGAGGCTCATCACGGCGGTCGTGAAGCCGTTCAAGCTCGACGACGTCAAGACCGCCCTGGAGGCCTTCGGGGTGCAGGGCATGACGGTGAGCGAGGTGCAGGGCTTCGGCCGCCAGCGCGGGCACACCGAGGTCTATCGCGGTGCCGAGTACGCCGTCTCGTTCGTCCCCAAGGTGCGCCTCGAGGTCCTCGTCGACGACGCGGACGCCCACGACGTCATCGACGTGGTGGCCAAGGCGGCGTCCACCGGGGCGATCGGCGACGGCAAGGTGTGGAGCATGCCCGTCGACGAGGTCGTCCGGGTCCGCACCGGCGAACGCGGCGTAGAAGCCCTGTGAAGACTGTGATCCTCTTGGAGTTCCGCAGCAGGGAGGGGACCGCCCGATGAAGCTCGTGACCGCCGTCATCAAGCCGTTCAAGCTCGACGACGTGAAGAACGCCCTGGAGAAGCTGGGGGTGCAGGGCATGACGGTCAGCGAGGTGCAGGGCTTCGGCCGCCAGCGCGGGCACACCGAGGTCTACCGCGGTGCCGAGTACTCCGTCGACTTCGTGCCGAAGGTGCGGGTCGAGGTCCTCGTGGACGAGTCCGACGCGACCGAGGTCGTCGACGCCGTCGTGTCCGCCGCCTACACCGGGTCCATCGGCGACGGGAAGGTCTGGACGGTTCCGGTGGACGACGTGGTCCGCGTCCGCACGGGGGAGCGTGGCCCTGACGCGCTCTGATCTGCGCACGGCCCGGTCCGCGCTTCTCGAGCGGACCGACCTGGGCGGGGGCGGCCTGCGGGCCGCCCTCGTCGGGCTGTACGACGAGTGGCTGACCGGCCTGCTGGGTGACCCGGGTCCCGGTGTCGCCCTCGTCGCGGTGGGGGCGCTCGGCCGGCAGGAGCCGGCACCTGGCAGCGACCTCGACCTCGTGCTGGTGCATGCCGGCCGCCCGGACGTGGGCGAGCTGGCCGACCGGCTCTGGTACCCGATCTGGGACGCCGGGGTCGGCCTGGACCACTCCGTGCGCACGGTGACCGAGGCGGTGGCCGTGGCCCGTACCGACCTCAAGGCCGGGCTGGGGCTCATCGACGCGCGGTACGTCGCCGGCGACGCCGGCCTGGCGGCCGAGCTGGTGAGCGCGACCCGCGCCGCGTGGCGGGCCGGGGCCGCCGCCCGCCTGCCGGAGCTGCGCGCCTTGGGCGAGGCACGGGCCCGGCTCGCGGGCGAGGTGGCCTTTCTGCTCGAGCCGGACCTGAAGGAGGCGCGCGGCGGGCTGCGCGACGTGCACGCCCTGCACGCGCTGGCGGTGGCCCAGGCGGCGGACGAGCCCGCGGACGGGGTCCGGTCGGCGTACCGGCTGCTGCTCGACGCCCGGGGGGAGCTGCACCGCCGGACGGTCGTCGCGGGCCGGCGCGCCTCGGACCGGCTGGTCATGCAGGACCAGGACGCGATCGCCGAGGCGCTCGGCCACGCCGACGCGGACGCCCTCATGGCCGCGGTCTCGGCCGCGGGCCGGACGATCGCCTTCGCCGGCGACACCACCTGGCGGCGGGTGGCGTCCCCGGCGCCCCGGCGCCGGCTGCTCGGCC
>JAOPWV010000145.1 GCA_025965475.1 Frankiales bacterium
CGCCGACGCCGGCGGGCCCGGCGGCGGCCAGGAGCCCGCCGAGGAACAGGCGCCCGCCACGGAACAGGCGCCCGCTCCGGTCGGCGCCGGCGGCGAACAGTCCGCTGCCCCCGGCGCGACGTTCACCCCGCTGACCCTGCGGGTACCCGGCGTCAACCGCCGGGCCGGTGCGGCTGGGCGCCGCTCGCGGACCGAGGGCGGCAGCGGGCGGCTCACCGGCGCGCGCCTGCCCGCCGGCCGGCTCGAGCACCTGCACCTCGCCGCCACGCTCCGCGCGGCAGCGCCGCATCAGCGCAACCGTGGGCGCGCGGGCAGTGGCGTCGTCCTCCGCCGTACCGATCTGCGCGAGGCCGTCCGGGAGGGCCGCGAGGGCAACCTCGTGCTCTTCGTCGTGGACGCGTCCGGGTCGATGGCCGCCCGCCAGCGGATGACCGCGGTCAAGGGCGCGGTGCTGTCGCTGCTGATGGACGCCTACCAGCGGCGCGACAAGGTCGCGATGATCACGTTCCGCGGTCAGGGCGCCGAGCTGGTCCTGCCGCCGACGTCCTCGGTGGAGGCGGCCGCGGCCCGGCTGAGCGGGCTGTCCACGGGCGGCCGTACGCCGCTGTCGGCCGGGCTGGCCAGGGCCGCGGAGCTGCTGACCGTCGAGGCGGTCCGCGACCCGGCCCGACGCGCCCTGGTCGTCGTGGTCACCGACGGCCGGCACACGTCCGGTCCGGCCCCCGAGCTGGCCGCCGCCCACCTGTCCCGTACCGGGGCCGCCTGCGTCGTCGTCGACTGCGAGAGCGGGCCGGTCCGGCTCGGCATGGCCGGCGACCTCGGTCATGCGCTCGGCGGGGTAGCGCTGCGCCTCGACGAGCTGTCCGCCGACGCGCTCGCGTCCGTGGCCCGGGCGGCCTAGATGCCGCAGGGTCAGCCCTCCTCCGTCCCCGACGACGGGCTCACCACCCGGCAGCGCCGCAACCGGCCGCTGCTCGTCGTCCACACCGGTGAGATGAAGGGCAAGTCCACGGCCGCGTTCGGCCTCGCGCTGCGGGCCTGGAACCAGGGCTGGCCGATCGGGGTCTTCCAGTTCGTCAAGAGCGCCAAGTGGAAGGTCGGCGAGGAGAACGCGCTGCGGACCCTCGGTGCCACCGGCCAGGGCGGGACGGTCGCCTGGCACAAGATGGGCGAGGGCTGGTCGTGGATCCAGCGGCCCGGCACCGAGGCCGACCACGCCGCCGATGCGCGCGAGGGCTGGGAGCAGATCAAGCGCGACCTCGCCGCGGAGACGTACCGGTTCTACGTGCTCGACGAGTTCACCTACCCCATGAAGTGGGGCTGGGTCGACGTCGACGAGGTGGTCCAGACGCTGCGCGACCGGCCCGGCCAGCAGCACGTCGTCATCACCGGCCGGGACGCCGACCCGCGCCTCATCGAGGCCGCCGACCTCGTCGTCGAGCTCACGAAGGTCAAGCACCCGATGGACGCCGGGCAGAAGGGCCAGCGGGGGATCGAGTGGTGACCATCCCGCGGCTCGTCATCGCAGCCCCGTCCTCGGGAGCCGGGAAGACGACGGTCGCCACCGGGCTGATGGGCGCCCTGCGCGGCCGGGGCCTCGAGGTGAGCCCGCACAAGGTCGGCCCCGACTACATCGACCCGGGCTACCACGCGCTCGCCACCGGCCGCCCGGGCCGCAACCTCGACCCGGTCCTCGTGGGGGAGGACCGGATCGCGCCACTGTTCCTGCACGGCGCGCAGGGGGCGGACGTCGCGGTCGTCGAAGGGGTCATGGGCCTGTACGACGGCCGGGGCGCGACGACCACCGGCTCCACGGCGCACGTCGCGCAGCTGCTCGGGGCGCCGGTCGTCCTGGTCGTCGACGCCTCGTCGATGTCCCGCTCGGTCGCCGCGCTGGTGCACGGCTTCGCGACGTACGGCGACGTGACGCTCGCCGGCGTGATCCTCAACCGGGTCGGCAGTGACCGGCACGAGGCGCTGCTGCGCGCGTCGCTCGACGTCCCGGTCCTCGGCGTGCTGCGCCGCAGCGATGGCGTCGCGACCCCGAGCCGTCACCTGGGGCTGGTGCCGGTGGCCGAGCGGACTCCCGAGGCCACGGCGACCGTCACGCGGCTGTCGACCCTGATCGCGCAGAGCGTCGACCTCGACGCGGTCCTCGCGGTGGCCCGGTCGGCCGGTGAGCTCGAGGGCCGGCCCTGGAGCCCGCCGGTGGTCGAGCGGGGCGCCCGGCCGGTGGTCGCCGTCGCCGGCGGACCGGCGTTCACCTTCTCGTACGCCGAGACCATCGAGCTGCTCACCGCCGCCGGTGCCGACGTGGTCGTCGTCGACCCGCTGCGCGATCCCGAGCTCCCGCCGGGTACCTCCGGTCTCGTGCTGGGCGGTGGCTTCCCGGAGGTGTACGGCGAGCAGCTGTCGGCCAACGACGGGCTGCTGCGCGACGTCGCGCGGCTGGCCGCGACCGGCGCGCCGATCAGCGCCGAGTGCGCGGGCCTGCTCTACCTGTGCCGGTCCCTCGACGGTGCCGCGCTGGCCGGTGTCCTCGACGCCGATGCCCGGATGACCCCCCGGCTGACACTCGGCTACCGCGACACCAAGGCGGCCGCCCCTTCGTGGATGGGCGACCAGCCCGTGACGGGTCACGAGTTCCACCGCACCGCCGTCGAGCCGCGCGGCGGGCTCGCGCCGGCGTGGGAGTACGGCGAGGGCTGGGTGCAGGGCGGCGTGCACGCGTCGTACCTGCACCTGCACTGGGCCGGCGTGCCCGGGGTGGCGGAGCGGTTCGTGGAGCTGGCGGCGGCATGCGCCTGATCGGCGTGGGCGTCGGCCCCGGTGACCCCGAGCTGGTCACCGTCAAGGGCGTGCGGATCCTGCGCGAGGCCGACGTGGTCGTCGTGCCGGTGATGAGCGCCGAGGAGCAGGGCCGGGCCGAGGCGACCGTCCGGGTGCACACCGACCGCGAGGTCGTGCGGCTGGTCTTCGCCCTCGACGACCGTGGCGGGGCGACCGCCGCGCGCCGGCAGGCCTGGGAGGCGGCCGCCGAGGCGGTGGCCGCGATGACCGGCACGGTCGCCTTCGCGACCATCGGCGACCCGAACATCTACAGCACCTTCACCTACCTGGCCGACGCGGTGCGGGAGCGGGTGCCGGACCTCGTCGTCGAGACGGTCCCGGGGATCACCGCGATGCAGGACCTCGCCGCGCGGTCCGGGACGGTGCTCTGCGAGGGCACCGAGTCGCTCGCGCTGCTGCCGCTCACCGCGGGCATCGACGCGTTCGACGAGGCGCTCACGCACTTCGACACCGTCGTCGCCTACAAGGGCGGCCGGCAGATGTCCGCCGTACGCGGCGTGCTCGACCGGCACGGCCGGCTGGAGGATGCGGTGTTCGGCGCGTCCCTGGGCCTGCCGGACGAGCAGATCGGGCCACTGCCCGAGACCGCGCCGTACCTGTCGACCGTGCTCGTGCCCGCCCGCCGTACGACCCGTGGAGGAAAGCTGTGACCGGGCACGTCTGCTTCGTCGGTGCCGGTCCGGGCGCCGCCGACCTCATCACCCTGCGCGGTGCGCAGCGGATCGCCGAGGCCGACATCGTCATCTGGGCCGCGTCGCTCGTGCACGAGGACGTGCTGCAGCACGCCCGCCCGGACGCGGTCATCGTCAACTCGGCAGAGCACTCGATGGAGGGCATCGCCCACCACTACGAGCGGGCGGCGAAGGAAGGGCTGCGGGTCGCGCGGATCCACTCCGGCGACCCGGCGCTGTGGGGCGGCACGCAGGAGCAGCACGAGCTGTGTACCGCGCTCGGCCTGGAGATCGAGATCGTCCCTGGCGTCTCGTCGTTCACCGCGGTGGCCGCCCTCGTGCAGCGCGAGCTGACCATCCCGGAGATCGCCCAGTCGGTCGTCCTGACCCGGCTCGAGGGCGGCAAGACGCCGATGCCGCCACGCGAGACGGTGCGCGCGTTCGCCGAGCACGGCACGACGATGGCGCTGTTCCTGTCGGCCGCGCGGACGAAGCAGTTGCAGGACGAACTGCTCGCGGCCGGGACGTACGACGAGGACACCCCGTGCGTCGTCGCGTACGCCGCCACCTGGCCGGACGAGCTCGTCTTCGAGTGCCGGCTCGGCGAGCTCGCCGCGAAGGTCAAGGAGCACAAGCTCTACAAGCACACCCTGGTGCTCGTCGGGCCGGCGCTCGCCTCCGGCGGCACCCGCTCGCACCTGTACCACCCGGGGCACTTCCACGAGCACCGCAAGGTCGAGGACCAGGCGGCCCGCGCCGCGCTCAAGGAGCGGGACAGAGCGCTGCGATGAGCGAGCTGCGCGAGCCCTCCCTGCCGCGTACGGCGAAGGTCCGCACGGGCCCTCTCCGTTCGGGCTGGACCACGGGCACGTGCAGCTCCGCGGCAGCGAAGGCGGCCGCTCTCGCGCTGCGCGACCAGGT
>JAOPWV010000153.1 GCA_025965475.1 Frankiales bacterium
CGGAGCCGGTCTACACCTACAGCGACGCACAGTTGGCGCAGCTCATGAAGAAGCTGGAGGCGCAGGGCAAGCGGGTCAAGGGCGGCATCCAGCGCTACAAGGGCCTGGGCGAGATGGACCCCGACCAACTGGCCGAGACGACCATGCACCCCGCCTCGCGCACCCTGCGACGGATCCTGCCCGGCGAGGCCGAGGCGGCCGAGCGGGTCCTGGAGCTGCTGATGGGCAACGAGGTCGCGCCCCGGCGTGACTTCATCGTGGCCAGCAGTGGCCGCGTCAACAAGGAAGCTCTGGACACCTGATGGCACGCAAGCGCGGCAGCGGCACGACGATCCCGCCCTTCGAGGGCGAGGGCACCATCCTCGACACCAGCGTGGTGGACGAGATCGAGTCGTCGTACCTGGACTACTCGTACTCCGTCATCTACAGCCGGGCGCTGCCCGACGCGCGGGACGGCCTCAAGCCGGTGCACCGGCGGATCCTGTTCTCGATGTCGGAGTCCGGCCTCCGCCCGGACCGGCCGCACGTGAAGAGCGCCCGGGTCGTCGGCGACGTCATGGGCAAGTACCACCCGCACGGTGACGCGGCGATCTACGACGCGATGGTGCGCCTCGCGCAGCCGTTCGCGATGCGGGTGCCGCTCATCGACGGGCACGGCAACTGGGGCTCCCCGGACGACTCGGCGGCGGCCTCCCGCTACACCGAGTGCCGCATGACGCCCGCCGCGCTGCTGCTCACCGACGACCTCGACGAGGAGACCGTCGACCTCGAGCCCAACTACGACGGCTCGCTCACCCAGCCGTCGGTGCTGCCCGCGGCGTACCCGAACCTGCTCGTCAACGGCACGTCCGGCATCGCCGTCGGCATGGCGACCAACATGATCCCGCACAACCTCGTCGAGGTCGTCGACGCGGCCCGGCACCTGCTCGCGCACCCGGACGCGACCCTCGACGACCTGATGGAGTTCGTCCCCGGCCCGGATCTGCCCAGCGGTGGGCAGCTGCTCGGCATGACCGAGGTGCGGACGGCGTACGAGAACGGCCGCGGCGTCGTGCGGATGCGCGCCACGGCCGAGGTCGGGCCGCTCCCCCGCGGCAAGTCGCAGATCACCGTCACCGAACTGCCCTACGGCGTGGGCGCCGAGCGGGTGATCGCAAAGGTGAAGGAACTCGTCACCTCCAAGAAGCTGCAGGGCATCGCGGACGTCAAGGACCTGACGGACCGTGAGCGCGGCACGCAGCTGGTGTTCGAGGTCAAGGCCGGCTTCAACCCGCAGGCGGTGCTCGGCGAGCTGTACCGGCTGACGCCGCTCGAGGAGAGCTTCGGCATCAACAACGTCGCGCTCGTCGACGGGCAGCCGCGCACCCTGGGGCTCAAGGAGCTGCTGTCGGTCTTCCTCGGCCACCGGGTCGATGTCGTCACCCGCCGGTCGCGGTTCCGGCTGCGCAAGGCGCAGGAGCGCGCGCACCTCGTCGAGGGTCTGCTGCTCGCGCTGGCCAACATCGACGAGGTCGTGCGGATCATCCGGGCGTCCGCGGACGTGTCCGAGGCCCGCGAGCAGCTCATCGCGCGGTTCGAGCTGTCCGACGTGCAGGCCGGCTACATCCTCGACATGCAGCTGCGCCGCCTCGTCGCCCTCGAGGTCGTCAAGCTCGAGGAGGAGCTGGCCGCGCTGCGCGCGCGCATCGCCGAGCTGGAGGCCATCCTCGGCGACCCGGTCAAGCTGCGGCGCGTGATCAGCGCCGAGCTGGCCGAGATCGCGGCCGAGCACGGCACCCCCCGCCGTACCGTCCTCGTCGGCGGGGACCTCAAGGCGCTCGTCACGCAGCGCCGGGCCGGCGCCGGCTCGCTGGAGGTCCCCGACGACCCGTGCGACGTGCTGCTCTCGTCGTCCGGCCTGCTCGCGCGCACCCCCGTCGAGGAGTCCGCGGCGACCTCGCGCACCGGCCGCTCGCGGCACGACGTCATCGTCTCGACGGCGCGTACGACCGCCCGCGGCCAGATCGGCCTGCTGACCTCGGCCGGACGGCTGGTCCGCATCGGCGTGCTCGACCTGCCCGCCGTGCCGGGCGTGACGACCGGCGCGCTGTCCCTGCGCGGCGGCGCCCCGGCGACGGAGTTCGTCGAGCTGGAGCGCGGCGAGCGGGTGCTGGCGGTGACCTCCCTGCGTACCGACGGGGCCGGCCTTGCGCTGGCGACGAAGCAGGGCGTGGTCAAGCGGGTCGCCCCCGACTGGCCGGCCAAGGGCGACGCGTTCGAGATCGTCTCGCTCAAGGCCGGTGACGAGGTGGTCGGCGCCGTGGAGCTGGCCGACGGCGAGGAGGAGTTTGTCTTCTTCACGTCGACGGCCGACCTGCTGCGCTTCCCCGCCTCCCAGGTGCGACCGCAGGGCCGGACCGGCGGCGGGATCGCCGGGATCAAGCTCACCGCGGGCTCCTCGGTGATCGCCTTCTCGGCGGTGCAGCTGTCCGGTGGCGACACCCTGTTCGAGGAGCCGGTGGTCGTCACCGGCGCCGGGCTGCCGGCCGAGGGCCGCAGCAAGGGCCCGGGCATGGTGTCGTCGGTCAAGGTCACGCCGCTGTCGGAGTACCCGCGCAAGGGCCGGGCGACCGGTGGCGTGCGGTGCCAGCGGCTGCTGTCCGGCGAGGCCGTGCTGGTGCTCGGCTGGGCCGGCACGTCGCCCGCCTGGGCCGCCGGTGCCGGCGGCGAGGCGGTGGAGCTGCCGCCCGCGACGGGCCGGCGCGACGGTTCGGGCGTACCGGTGGAGACCCCGCCGGCAGCCGTCGGCCGCCCCTACCTCGGCGGCTGATCGGGCATCTCTCCCGAAGCGCTCACAGTCGGCGACCGCGACCGGTGACCCGCTCCTCCGGCCGGTGCCGCAACCGCCTTTTCGGAACTTCCACAGCACTCTGGTGCTGTGGAAGTTCCGAAACCCAGGGTGGCCGAGGGCAGTGGGCCGGCGCCGGTCGGGGGCGTGGGATCGGGCGGTTGCGGGGCGGCGGGTCGGGCAGGTGATCGGGGCACGCGAGGCTACGGAGGATGGCATGGGACAGCTGGACGGGCGGGTCGCCCTGGTCACGGGCGCGTCGTCGGGGATCGGCGAGGCCACGGCCTTGGCGCTGGCCGCAGAGGGCGCGTCGGTGGCGCTGGCGGCACGCCGTACCGATCGGCTCGAGGGACTGCAGGCGCGCCTCGCGTCCGGCAGTACGAAGGCCATCGCCCTCGAACTGGATGTCACGGACGAGGCGGCCTGCCGGGCGGCGGTGACCCGCACCCGGGACGAGCTCGGCGGCCTCGACCTGCTGATCAACAACGCCGGCGTGATGCTGCTCGGCCCGATCCTCGACGCAGACACCGAGGACTGGCGCCGGATGCTGAACACGAACGTGCTCGGCCTGATGTACATGACGCACGCCTCGCTGCCCGGGATGGTGGAGCAGGGGCGCGGCGACATCGTCAACGTCTCCTCGGTCGCGGGTCGGGCGGCCCACCGCGGCTCCGGCGTCTACAACGCGAGCAAGTTCGCGGTGAACGCGTTCGCGGAGTCGCTGCGGCAGGAGGTGACCGGCCGTGGCATCCGGGTCAGTCTCGTCGAGCCGGGCGTGGTGGACACCGAACTGAGCGACCACATCACCCACGACAAGGCCAAGCAGGCGGCCCGCGAGTGGTACAGCTCGATGCGGACCCTGCAGGCAGACGACATCGCCCGCGCGATCACCTATGTGGTCACCCAACCCGCGCACGTGGCCATCAACGAGATGCTGGTGCGCCCCACCGACCAGGAGCGGTAGGAGGGTCCGGCTCCGGGCGACACCCCTGTAACCGGCCGATCACGCTGCGCCGCCGCCCCGGCGGGTGCAGGATGCCGCCATGAAGTGCGGCACGGTGCTCGTGTCGAGAGTGCTCGTGTCGATCGTGCTGGCCGGCTGTGGCACCCCGACCACGGCCGATCACGTCCTGTCGGCGTCCGCCCCTGCCCAGCAGGCGGCTGCGACCACGCAGACGGCACGGGTCAGCGCGGTCCGGCTGGCCACGGACGACCGGGTCGTGGAACTCACGATCGAGCTGCCCGGCGAGGGCTGCGGACGCGCCGCCCGGGCCAGCGTGCTCGGCGAGGAGTCGGGCGCGGTGTACGTCGGCACGGCCCTCGACCTCGACCCGGGGCGGCACTGTCCGGCCGGTACGACGGCCGTACGCGTCGAGCTGTCCTCCCGCCTGGACGGACGTGACCTCGTCGTGGACCAGCGGCCGTGGGGTCCGGCGGGCGCGGGCGCCTATCGCCCCTGCGACCCCCAGCGCGGTTGCCGGCCGGCCCCGGCCGGCTGCGACGAGGACTCCTACCGGCTCGCCATCACGGCGGGCGACTTTCCCCGAAGCGGACGGTCGTGGCATGCCGTGGCCTGCCAGCCGCCCTGGCTCGTGATGGACGTCGACGTCGGCGCCGCCACCTGCGGCGGCACCAGCTCCTGCGCGGGACAGGCGCCGCGGGTGACCCGGTGGCTGTTCACGGTGCGCAGCCAGGTCTGGACCACCGTCGGCACGCTGCCGTTGACCGGCGGCTGCGGCACGCATCTGCCGCCGGCCGCATCGCTGACGCTGTGCCGGGACCTGCCTGCCGGCTGACGCGGACGGCCTTCACACCGGACGCGCCGCCGGCTCAGCAGCCGAGGACGGCGAGCCGGCTTCCGGCGCGGCCCTTCCGGACGTGCACCTGGGCAGGGATGCGCTGCCGCAGCTCCGCGACATGGCTCACCAGGCCGACGACCCGGCCGCCCTCGCGCAGCCCGTCCAGGACGTCCATCACCTCGTCGAGGGTCTCCTCGTCGAGCGTGCCGAAGCCTTCGTCGACGAACAACGCCTCGATCCGCGTACCGCCCGCCTCGGCGGTCACGACGTCCGCCAGGCCGAGGGCAAGCGCGAGGCTCGCCAGGAAGGTCTCCCCGCCCGACAGGGTGCTCGTCTCACGGTCCTGGCCGGTCCAGGTGTCACGGGCCAGCAGTCCGAGGCCCGCCCGCCCGGGGCCCCGGGCGGCGTCGGTGTGCACGAGGGAGTAGCGGCCCTGGGTCATGCGCAGTAGCCGCTCGCTGGCCGCCAGCGCGACCTCCTCGAGCCGGGCAGCCAGGACGAACGAGGACAGGCTCATCCGCAACGTGTTGGCGCCGCCACCGGCGACCAGGTCGGCGAGCCGGCGTACGGCGTCGGCGCGCTGTTCCAGGGGCTCCAGCGCGTCCAGGGCCGCGGCCAGCGCGGGGGTGAGCGCCGCCACCGCGGCCGCGGCCGCCCGGGCGGTCGCGGCGA
>JAOPWV010000159.1 GCA_025965475.1 Frankiales bacterium
GCAAGCTCGAGGTGCTCCGGGCCATCGTCAGCGACTACGTCAGCACCCACGAGCCGGTGGGCAGCAAGAGCCTCGCCGCCAAGCACGGCCTGGGAGTGAGCCCGGCGACGGTCCGCAACGACATGGCGGCCCTGGAGGACGAGGGCTACATCACCCACCCGCACACCAGCGCCGGCCGGATCCCGACCGACAAGGGCTACCGCCTCTTCGTCGACCGCCTCAGCACCGTGAAGGTGATGAGCACCGCCGAGAAGCGGGCGATCTCGACGTTCCTCGACGGTGCCGTCGACCTCGACGACGTCGTGCAGCGCTCCGTGCGGGTGCTCGCCCAGCTGACCCGCCAGGTCGCGGTCGTGCAGTACCCGTCGCTGTCGCGCAGCTCGGTGCGCCACCTCGAGATCGTGCACCTCGCGCCGAACCGCCTGCTGCTCGTGCTCATCACCGACACCGGCCGGGTGGAGCAGCGCGTCGTCGAGCTGCCCGCCGTCCTCGCCGACGACGACGTCAGCCACCTGCGGCAGGCCTTCAGCAGCCGCTTGCACGGCGCGCGCCTGGTCGACGCCCCCGCCGCCCTGTCCGACCTGCCCGACGCCGCGCCGTCCGGCATCCGGCCGGTCCTGACCAGCCTCATGGCCGTCGTCCTGGAGACGCTGGTCGAGAAGCCGGAGGAGCGGGTGGCGATCGGGGGTACCGCCAACCTGACGCGGTCGGCGCTCGACTTCCCGCGCACCCTGCGCCCCGTCCTCGAGTCGCTCGAGGAGCAGGTGGTGCTGCTCAAGCTCATCGGCGAGGTCAACGACCCCACCACCGTGCACGTCAAGATCGGCGAGGAGAACAGCGTGGAAGGACTGCGGTCCACTTCCGTGGTCACGGTCGGGTACGGCCCGGAGCAGGCGACGTACGCCGGCCTCGGCGTCGTCGGCCCGACCCGCATGGATTACGCCGGGACCATCGGCTCCGTGCGAGCGGTCGCCCGCTACGTCGGCGAACTGCTGGCGGGTGCCTGACTTGGCAACCGACTACTACGGGCTGCTCGGCGTCGACCGGGGTGCCGATGAGGTCACGCTCAAGAAGGCATACCGGAAGCTGGCCCGCGAGCTGCACCCCGACGTCAACCCGGACCCGGCGGCGCAGGAGCGCTTCAAGCAGGTGACCGCGGCGTACGAGGTGCTCTCCGACCCGGAGAAGCGCCAGATCGTAGATCTCGGCGGTGACCCGCTGCAGTCCGGTCAAGGCGCCCCGGGCAACCCGTTCGCGCAGGGGTTCGGCGGGCTCGGCGACATCATGGACGCCTTCTTCGGCGGCGGTCAGGCGCGCGGGCCGCGCAGCCGGATCCGGCAGGGCGCGGACGCGCTCCTGCGTATCGAGCTCGACCTCGCCGAGACGGCCTTCGGCACCACCCGGGACCTGACGCTGGAGACCGCGGTCGTCTGCGGCACCTGCCACGGCGAGGGCGCGGCCGCCGGAACCCACCCGACGACCTGCGAGACCTGCCGCGGACGCGGTGAGGTGCAGTCGGTCCAGCGCTCGTTCCTCGGCCAGGTGATGACGACCCGCGCCTGCGGCCGCTGCAACGGCGTCGGCTCGGTGATCGAGCACCCGTGCGGCGAGTGCGGTGGCGACGGGCGCGTGCGGGCCCGGCGCTCACTGTCGGTGAAGATCCCGGCCGGTGTCGAGAACGGCATGCGCATCCGGCTGTCCGGCGAGGGCGAGGTCGGCCCCGGTGGCGGCCCGGCCGGGGACCTCTACGTCGAGATCATCGAGAAGCGGCACGCGGTCTTCACCCGGGACGGCAACGACCTGCACTGCACCCTCACGCTGCCGATGACCGCTGCCGCGCTCGGTACGACGATGAAGCTGCAGACGCTGGATGGCGAGGAGGAGCTCGACATCGCGCCGGGCACCCAGCCGGACGCCGTGCTGCTCCTGCGCGCGCGTGGCGTCCCGCATCTGCGGGGCAGCGGACGTGGTGACCTGCACGTGCACCTCGAGGTGCAGGTGCCGACCAAGCTCGACGGCGAGCAGGAGGCACTGCTGCGGCAGCTGGCCGCCCTGCGCGGCGAGGAGCGCCCCGGTTCGTCCGGCAAGCACACGGGCCTGTTCGGTCGCAAGCGCCGGTGAGCGCACCGGTCTTCCTGGCCGAGGACCTCGCGGGTGACCGCCTCGTCCTGACCGGGCCGGAGGGCCGGCACGCCGCCACGGTCCGGCGGCTCCGGGTCGGCGAGCCGGTCGATCTGGTCGACGGTCGGGGCGGTCGCGCATGGTGCACCGTGGCCGCGGTCGGCCGCGACACGGTGGAGCTCGACGTCGTACGTCGTACGGCGGATCCGCTGCCGTCGCCGCGGCTGGTGCTGGTCCAGGCGCTCGCGAAGGGCGACCGCGGCGAGCTGGCCGTCGAACTGGCCACCGAGGTGGGCGTCGACGAGATCGTGCCCTGGTCGGCGCAGCGCTGCGTCGTGCGCTGGGACGGCGAGCGCGGCGACAAGGCCCTCGCCCGCTGGCGCTCGACCGCCCGGGAGGCCGGCAAGCAGTCCCGTCGGGCCTGGGCATCCGAGGTGACCGGGCTGCACAGCACGCGTCAGGTGGCGGAGCGGGTACGGGACGCGGCCGCCACGTTCGTGCTGCACGAGGCGTCGGCTCAGCCGCTGGCCGGGCTTCCGGTGCCCGCGGCGGGTGACGTCGTCCTCGTCGTGGGACCGGAGGGCGGGCTCACCGACGAGGAGGTGGCGGCGTTCACGTCGGCCGGGGCGGTGGCCGTGCGCCTGGGGCCGTCCGTCCTGCGGACCTCGACCGCCGGTGCGGCCGCGGCCGCCGTTGTCAGTGCGTCGACGCCCCGGTGGCGCTAGCCCGCCGTTTGCGCAGTACGTGCACGGCCACGAGCCCGAGCACGATGACTGCGGTGAGCACGAGCGCGCCGCGGCCGAGGTAGCCCTCCACCTTCTTGTACGACGCCCCGGCGAGGTAGCCGGCCACGACGAAGGTGGTGGCCCAGAAGATGCCGCCGAGGGCGTTCCACAGGGCGAAGGTCCGGTAGGGCAGGTGTGCCATGCCCGCCGCGGACGGCACCAGCGCGCGCAGCAACGCGGTGAAGCGCCCCAGGAAGACCGCCGGGCCGCCGCGCCGGCGCAGGAACTCCTCGGTCACCAGCCACCGCTCGTCGCCGACGATCTGACCCAGGCGGGACCGCTGCAGCGCCGGCCCGAAGCGCCGGCCGACGAGGTAGCCGACCGCGTCGCCGGTGATCGCCCCGACGATGGCAAACAGGATGACCAGCGGCAGGCTGGCCCGGCCCTGGTTGGCGAACACCCCCCCGATCACGAGGGCGGTTTCACCGGGGATCACGAAGCCCAGGAACACCGAGGCCTCGAGGAACGGCAGGGCGAAGACCGCGAGGTAGACCACCCAGACCGGAACGCCGGTGAGGATGTTCTCGATGAAGCCGCTCACGTGATCTCCACGTCTGCGAGCCTAGGTCAGCGGAACTGTGCGCGAGCTGGATGGGGCTGACCTCGCAAATCGCCCACGAGCGGGCACGTAGCGCCCTACGATCCTGGCGTGTACCCCCTTCCGGCGCGGCTGTGGGCCGTTTCTGTGCCTCTCGCGGTCCTGATGCCGTTGCTCGTGTCGGTGCTGCTCGCGGCCCCGGCCGGCGCCGCGACGCCCTCGCCAGGTACGACGGCCGGCCCGAAGCCCTCGCCGGTGTCCACCACGGCGCCGTCCGGCCTCGCGACGCCCGGTCCACGGCCGACGAAGGCACCGAGCCCCCAAGCGTCGACCGGCGGGATACTGCCCACCGCGGTGCCGTCGGCGTCCGCCACCGCGATCGTCGGCGGCTCGGCCGGCCCGTCGGCGTCACCCACCCGTGCCTACAGCCCCGCGCCCAGCCCTCGTGTCTCCCTCTCCCCGGTCGTCCCGGCGGCCAGCAGGAGTCCGCGGGCGGCCAGCGTCGTGCCGGCCGGGACGACCTCGCCGGTCACGGGCGACCTCCCGGTCGGCAGCATCGCGGGGTCGACCGAGCTGCCGAGCCCCCAGGCGGCGGTTGCCGCGCCGGTGACCCCCGCCGCCGCCAGGACGTCCACCGTCGACCGCTTCACCCAGCTGATCGAGCTGCTGCTCGCCGCCGCGATCCTGCTCGGCGTCGGCGGCGGGTACGGCCTCTACGCGACGAGGAACCGCTCATGAGCTGCCTGTTCTGCGGGATCGTCGCCCGGGAGATTCCTGCCACGATCGTGCACGAGACCGACCGCACGCTGGCCTTCCGTGACCTCAACGCCCAGGCCCCCACGCACGTCCTGGTGATCCCCAAGGACCACCAGCCGGACGCGGCGGCGCTCGCGGAGGCCGATCCGGCGTACGCCGGCGAGGTGCTGGCCGCGGCCGCAGCCGTCGCCCGTCAGGAGGGGCTGACCGGTGGCTACCGGCTCGTCCTGAACACCGGCGACGACGCCGGGCAGACCGTGCACCACCTGCACGTGCACGTCCTCGGCGGCCGGCCGATGGGCTGGCCCCCCGGCTGACCGTTCGAGACGGGTGCGACTCGGCGACGCTTGGGTAGCATGGAGATCACTCAGCCTTCCACCAGGCCCCTACCGAGGAAGCAGGCGAACGGCTCAGCCGTCTTCATGGCAGACACCCCCGACCACGTCACCACCAAGATCGTCGTCCCTGGCGCCCACTCCATGGTGAGCCTGCTCGGTAGCCGGGACGAACTGCTCACGGTCATCGAGAAGGCTCTCGCCAGCGACGTGCACGTCCGTGGCAACGAGATCACGGTCACCGGCGCCGCCCCTGACAACGCCTTGGCCGTCCGCCTGTTCGAGGAGCTGATCTCGCTGCTCGACAGGGGTCAGCTGCTGTCCGGCGACGCGGTCGAACGCAGCCTCGCGATGTTGCAGAGCGGCGGCCACGACCGCCCGGCCGACGTCCTGACGCTGAACATCCTGTCCAACCGCGGACGCACCATCCGGCCCAAGACGGTCAACCAGAAGCGGTACGTCGAGGCGATCGACCGGCACACGATCGTGTTCGGGATCGGACCGGCCGGGACCGGCAAGACGTACCTGGCGATGGCCAAGGCCGTGCAGGCGCTGCAGGCCAAGCAGGTCAACCGGATCATCCTCACCCGCCCGGCGGTGGAGGCCGGCGAACGGCTCGGGTTCCTGCCCGGCACGCTGTACGAGAAGATCGACCCGTACCTTCGCCCGCTCTACGACGCGCTGCACGACATGCTCGACCCCGACTCGATCCCGAAGCTCATGGCGGCCGGGACGATCGAGGTCGCCCCGCTGGCCTACATGCGGGGCCGGACGCTCAACGACGCGTTCATCATCCTCGACGAGGCGCAGAACACCTCGCCCGAGCAGATGAAGATGTTCCTGACCCGCCTCGGCTTCGGCTCGAAGATCGTCGTGACCGGTGACATCACGCAGGTCGACCTGCCGTCCGGCACGACGAGCGGGCTGCGGATCGTGCGCGACATCCTCGACGGCGTCGAGGACGTCCACTTCGCCCAACTCGACTCCGCCGACGTCGTCCGCCACCGGCTGGTCGGGCGCATCGTCGACGCCTACGCGCAGTTCGACGCCGAGGAGCAGGCCGCGCGCGGCCCGCAGCGGGGGCCCGGCCGCCGCGACGACGCCAAGCGGTCCCGCCCGTGAGCGTCGAGGTCCTCAACGAGTCCGGCGTGCCCGTCGACGAGCTCGCGCTCGCGAAGGTGGCCCGGCACGTGCTCGACCGGATGGGGGTGTCCCCGCTCGCGGAGCTGGCCGTCACCCTCGTCGAGGTCCAGCGCATGGAGCAGCTGCACGTGCAGTACATGAACGAGCCCGGCCCGACCGACGTCCTCGCCTTCCCGCAGGACGAGCTCGACCTGCGCGGCTCCCGGGGAGTGGCGCACGGTTCCGGCCACGGGCCCGAGGACACCGAGGACCAGATGCCGACGCTGCTCGGCGACGTGGTGCTCTGCCCGGTCATCGCGGAGCGGCAAGCTGTGGAGGCCGGGCACTCCACCGAGGACGAGCTGCAGCTGCTGTGCACGCACGGCGTGCTGCATCTGCTCGGGTACGACCACGCGGACGCTGAGGAGCACAAGGAGATGTTCGACCTCCAGGGGGAGATGCTCTCGTCCTGGCACGCGTCGCGGTCGGCGGGCGGCTCCTAAGTGTTCCGCTCGGTTGCTCCGCTGGTCATCGCTGCCCTGTTCGTCGTCGTCGCCGGCGTGCTCGCCGCCCTGGAGGCGGCCCTGTCCCGCGTCTCGCGGATCCGGGTCGAGGAGCTGGTGCGGGACGGCCGCACCGGCGCCGACCGGCTGCAGCGCGTCCTCGCCGACCCGCCCCGGGTGCTGAACCTGCTCCTGCTGCTCCGGATGATCAGCGAGCTGTCCGCCGCCGGGATCGTCGTGGCCTACTGCCTCGATCGCATCAACGGCAACTGGGCCGTCGTCCTGGCCGTCGGGCTCATGACCGTCGTCAGCTTCGTGTTCATCGGCGTCGCACCCCGCACGATCGGCCGGCAGCAGCCGGACAAGGTCGCGCTCGGCGGCGCCGGCATCGCGCTGACGCTGACCCGGCTGTTCGGCCCGCTGCCCAAGCTGCTGATCCTGATCGGCAACGCCGTCACCCCGGGCAAGGGCTTCCGGGAGGGCCCGTTCGCCTCCGAGGCCGAGCTGCGCGACCTCGTCGAGCGGGCGCAGGAGCGGGGCGTGGTCGAGCGCGCCGAGCGCGACATGATCAACTCGGTCTTCGAGCTCGGCGACACGATCGTCCGCGAGGTCATGGTGCCGCGCACGGACATCGTCACCATCGAGCGCACCAAGACCGTCAAGCAGGCGCTGAACCTCCTGCTGCGCAGCGGTTTCTCCCGCATACCTGTCGTCGGGGAGAACGCCGACGACGTGCTGGGCGTGGTCTATCTCAAGGACCTCGTCCGTAAGGAGCGTGCGGAGGGCGGCGGCGCACTCAAGGTCGAGGACGTCATGCGTGAGCCGGTCTTCGTCCCGGAGTCCAAGCCGGTCGACGAGCTGCTCCGTGCGATGCAGGCCGAGCTCGGGCACATCGCCGTGGTCGTGGACGAGTACGGCGGCACCGCCGGCCTGGTGACCATGGAGGACGTCCTCGAGGAGATCGTCGGGGAGATCACCGACGAGTACGACCGTGAGGCCCCGCCGGTGGAGAACCTCGAGGACGGCAGTGTCCGGGTGACCGCCCGATTGCCGGTCGAGGACCTCGAGGAGATGTACGACGTGTCCCTCCCGCACGAGGACGTCGAGACGGTCGGCGGCCTGCTCGCCACCGCACTGGGGCGCGTGCCGATCCCCGGCGCCACCGCCCGGGTCGGCGGCCTGACGCTCGTCGCCGAGAGTGCCAAGGGTCGCCGCAACCGCATCGGGACCGTCCTGGTGCGGCGTACACCGGACGAGGATGACGCCGACCGTGACTGAGCTCGATCCCGAGGACGCCAAGATCGTGACGTTGGCGCGGGGTGCCCGGTTGCGGGCCCACGCTCCGCACACGTCCGTGCCCGAAGGTGCAGCGGTCCGCGACACCGACGGGCGCACCTACGCCGCCGCGACCGTGGAGAACGCCGACCCGTCGCTGACCACCTCGGCGCTGCGGGCGGCCGTCGCGGCCGCCGCGTCCAGCGGCGTGCGCACCTTCGAGGCGGCCGCGGTCGTCACCGAGGCCCTGGTGAGCGAGGCCGACCTGGCCGTGCTGCGCGAGTTCGGCGTCGGCGTCCCGGTGCTGCTGGCCGGGCCGGACGGCGTCGTCCGGGAGACCCGCACCACCTGATCGCGGCGCCATCTGGTGCCGAGCGCGGCGTCTGGGACAATGGACCCATGGTCTTCCGCTCAGGGTTCGCCTGTTTCGTCGGGCGTCCCAACGCCGGCAAGTCCACGCTGACCAACGCGCTCATCGGCCAGAAGGTGGCAATCACCTCCAGCCGTCCGCAGACGACCCGGCACGCCGTCCGCGGGATCGTCCACCGGGACGACGCCCAGCTGGTCGTCGTGGACACCCCCGGCCTGCACAAGCCGCGCACCCTGCTGGGCCAGCGGCTCAACGACCTCGTCCGCGAGACGTACGCCAACGTCGACGTCATCGGCCTGTGCATCCCGGCCGACGAGAAGGTCGGGCCGGGCGACCGGTTCATCGCGCAGGAACTCTCCCAGCTCAAGACGCCGGTCATCGCGGTGGTGACCAAGACCGACAAGGCGGACAAGCAGCAGATCGGCGAGCAGCTGCTCGCCGTCTCCCAGCTGGCCGAGTGGGCCGAGGTCATCCCCGTCAGCGCGATCTCGGACTACCAGGTCGGGCTGCTCTCCGACCTGCTCGTGGCCCGCCTGCCGGAGGGCCCGGCGCTCTACCCGGACGGCGAGCTCACCGACGAGCCGGAGCAGACACTCGTCGCCGAGCTCATCCGGGAGGCCGCGCTGGAGGGTGTGCGCGACGAACTGCCGCACTCCATCGCGGTCACCATCGACGAGATGAACCCGCGGACCGAGCGGCCCGCCGACCGGCCGCTGCTGGACATCTACGCGACGCTGCACGTCGAACGCGACAGTCAGAAGGCCATCGTCCTGGGCTCCAAGGGCTCCCGCCTCAAGGGCGTGGGGACGACGGCCCGCCGGCAGATCGAGGTCCTGCTCGGCACGCCCGTCTACCTCGACCTGCACGTGGCCGTGGCGAAGGACTGGCAGCGCGACCCGCGTCAGCTGCGCAAGCTGGGGTTCTGAGACGTCTACGGTGACGTCGTGACGCTCTACCGCGACGAGGGGATCGTCCTGCGGACCCAGAAGCTGGGCGAGGCAGACCGCATCATCACCCTGCTGACCCGCCGGCACGGCCGGGTCCGCGCCGTCGCCAAGGGCGTCCGGCGTACGCGCTCCAAGTTCGGTGCGACCGTCGAGCCGTTCAGCCACGTCGACCTGCAGCTGTACGAGGGCCGGTCGCTCGACATCGTCAACCAGGCCGAGAGCCTGATGTCGTACGGCGACCGGTTGTCCGCCGACTACCCGAGGTGGACCGTCGGCTCGGCGGTGCTCGAGACCGCCGAGCGGCTCACTGCGGAGGAGAAGGAACCGGCCCTGCGCCTGTTCCTGCTCGTCGTCGGTGCGCTGCGTGCGCTGGTGGAAGGCGACAAGGACCCGTCGCTGGTGCTCGACGCGTTCCTGCTCCGGGCCATGTCGGTCGCCGGCTATGCGCCGGCTCTCGACGAGTGCGCCGGCTGCGGGGCGGCCGGGCCGCACCGCGCGTTCTCCGTCCCCGCCGGCGGCACCGTCTGCGCGGTCTGCCGCCCGCCCGGCGCCGCCTCACCGTCGCCGGCGGCACTCGTGTTGCTGCAGGATCTGCTGACGGGGGAGTGGGAGTCCGCCCAGCAGTCCGAGGACCGCACCCGGCGGGAGGGCAGCGGCCTGGTCGCCGCGCACCTGCAGTGGCACCTGGAACGCGGGCTGCGCTCGCTGCCGCTCGTCGAGCGCGCATGAGGCGTCGTACGACGGCGCCCGCGCGCGCCGAGGTCCGCCCGCCCACGCCCCACCCGTCCGGCGCCCGGCCGCCCGAGATCCCGGCCGAGCTGGTGCCGCGGCACGTCGCCATCGTCATGGACGGCAACGGCCGCTGGGCCAAGGAGCGCTCGCTGCCCCGCACGAAGGGTCACGAGGAGGGCGAGTCGTCGCTGTTCGACGTGGTCGAAGGAGCCATCGAGCTCGGCGTGAAGTGGGTGTCGGCGTACGCCTTCTCCACCGAGAACTGGAAGCGCTCGCCCGAAGAGGTGCGCTTCCTCATGGGCTTCAACCGCGACGTGATCCGGCGCCGCCGGGACGAGATGCACGCGCTCGGGGTCAGGGTCCGCTGGGCCGGTCGGCGACCCAAGCTGTGGCGCTCGGTGATCAACGAGCTCGAGGCGGCCGAGGAGTTGACCCGCGACAACGACGTGCTGACGCTGACCATGTGCGTCAACTACGGCGGCCGCGCCGAGATCGCCGACGCGGCGCGCCTGCTCGCCCTCGACGTCGCGGCCGGCCGGTTGGACCCGGACAAGGTGGACGAGCGGGTCCTCACCCGCTATCTGGACGAGCCGGACATGCCGGACGTGGACCTGTTCCTGCGGACCTCCGGCGAACAGCGCACGAGCAACTTCCTCTTGTGGCAGTCCGCATACGCGGAGATGGTGTTCCTCGACGCGCTCTGGCCCGACGTCGACCGTCGCGACCTGTGGCACGCCGTGGAGCTGTACGCCGCCCGCGACCGGCGGTACGGCGGAGCGAAGTGATCCGCCTGCGACTTCCCGGATGGCGTCACGCAGGTCCACCTCGGCGAACGGGACAGCGGCGGCCGCAACCCCGACCAGCACTTCGCGCTGTCGACGCCGGATCTCGACGACGTCGCACGGCGACTGCAGCCGGCCGGGCATCCCTGGCGGCCCGGGACGCTGGTGTCCGGGGCCCGGCGGGATGACCGCCGATCCCGAGGGCGACGGGGTGGAGATCGTGGAGGCGATCGGCCCGTTCGCCTGAGCTGCGACCGGGTAGGGCATCCTGCGGAGCATTCGAGACGTACGGAGGCAGTGGGAATGGCTATCGCAACCGTCAACCCGGCAACGGGCGAGACGCTCAAGACGTTCGACGCGCTGACGGAAGACGAGATCCGGGACCGGATCGGTCGTGCCGCCAAGGCCTTCACGTCGTACCGGCTGACCTCGTTCGAGGAGCGGGCGGGTTGGCTCAGAGCCGCCGCGGACGTCCTCGACGCCGAGACCGACCAGCTCGCGCAGCTGATGACGACAGAGATGGGCAAGACGCTGAAGGCCGCGAAGGCGGAGATCGGCAAGTGCGCCGCCGGCTGTCGCTACTACGCCGAGCACGCCGAGGGTTTCCTCGCCGACGAGCCGGCGGACGCCTCGGCGGTCAAGGCCGTGAAGGCCTACGCGCGGTACCAGCCGCTCGGCCCGGTGCTCGCGGTGATGCCGTGGAACTTCCCGCTGTGGCAGGCGATGCGTTTCGCCGCACCGGCCCTCATGGCCGGCAACGTGGGGCTGCTCAAGCACTCTTCGAACGTGCCGCAGACCGCGCTGTTCATGGAGGAACTGTTCCGCCGGGCCGGCTTCCCCGCAGACGTCTTCCAGACGCTGCTGATCGGCTCGGACAAGGTGCCGATGATCCTCGAGGACAAGCGGGTCGTGGCGGCGACGCTGACGGGCAGCACGCCGGCCGGCCAGTCGGTCGCCGAGATCTCCGGGCACAACATCAAGAAGACCGTGCTCGAGCTGGGCGGCAGCGACCCGTTCGTCGTCATGCCGTCCGCCGACCTGGACACGTCGGCCGGTACGGCGGTCACGGCCCGGGTGCAGAACAACGGCCAGAGCTGCATCGCCGCCAAGCGGTTCCTCATCCACGACTCCGTCGCCGAGGAGTGGACCCGGCTGTTCGTCGAGAAGATGGGCGCGCTCGTCGTCGGCGACCCGATGGACGACAAGACCGATGTCGGTCCGCTGGCCACCAAGAACGGCGTCACCGACCTCGAAGAGCTCATCGAGGACGCGGTCGGCAAGGGCGCCAAGGTCGTGGTCGGCGGGAAGCGGATCGACGGCCCGGGCTTCTACTTCGCGCCGACGGTCCTCACCGACGTCACCGACCAGATGGAGATCTGGACCGAGGAGGCGTTCGGGCCGGTGGCCGTGGTGGCGACCTTCGGCGACATCGACGAGGCGGTCCGGCTGGCCAACGACACCCAGTTCGGTCTCGGCTCGAACTTCTGGACCGACGACAAGGCCGAACAGGACCGGTTCATCCGGGACGCCGAGGCCGGCATGGTGTTCATCAACGGGATGACGACGTCGTACCCGGAGCTGCCCTTCGGCGGTGTGAAGAACAGCGGTTACGGCCGGGAGCTCGCGGCGCACGGCATCCGTGAGTTCTGCAACATCAAGACGGTCTGGATCGGCCAGGGCGGCCAGGCGGACGCGGGCTCGAAGACCGAGTAGCCGGCCGCCACTGGCAGGTCACTGACAGGCGGCGCAGGTGCCGAACACCTCCACGGTGTGGCTCACGTCGCGGAAGCCGTGCTCCCTGGCGACCTGCTCGGCCCAGGTCTCGACGGCCGGCCCCGTCACCTCGACGGTCGCGCCGCAGGCCCGGCAGACCAGGTGGTGATGGTGCGCGTCCCCGGCGCACCGGCGGTAGACGGCCTCGCCGCCGTCGGTGCGCAGGACGTCGACCTCACCGGCGTCGGCCAGCGCCTGCAGGTGCCGGTAGACGGTGGTGAGGCCGATGTTCTCGCCGGCATGCCGCATCGCGTCGTGCAGCCCCTGCGCGCTCTGGAACCCCTCCGCCTTGGCCAGTGCCCTGGTGACGGCGTTCTGCTGGCGGGTCATCGTCGGCCCGCCACGCGCCGGACCGCCTGCCCGATGACGGCCGCGACGAGGAAGCCCCCGAGGGCCAGGACGACCGTGCTGGCGCCGGGGGCCACGTTGGCGTAGAAGGCGAGGACCAGCCCGCCGACGCTGGCGAGCACCCCGACCAGGCAGGCCCCGAGCAGGGTCGCGCGGAACGAACGGGACAGCTGCTGGGCGGTGGCGACCGGCACGACCATGAGCGCGCTGACCAGCAGCAGGCCGACCACACGCATGGCCACCGTGACCGTGACGGCGGCCGTGACGGCGACCAGGATGTTGAGGAAACGCACCGGCAGGCCGGACACCCGCGCGACCTCCTCGTCCATGCAGACGGCGAACAGCTCGCGGCCGAAGACGGCGACCACGGCCACGACGGCCACCGACAGGCCCGCGATGACCGCGAGGTCGATGGCCTGGACGCTCGACAGCGAGCCGAACAGGTAGCCGACCAGGGTGGTGCTCGACCCGGCGGAGGAGAGCCCGATGAGCAGGACACCGCCGGCGATGCCGCCGTAGAACAGCAACGCCAGGGCGACGTCGCCGCTGGTGCGGCCGCGCTCGCGGATGAGCTCGATGGTCACGGCGCCGGCGATGGCCACGACGATCGCGGTGAGGACGGGCGCGGTGCCGAGGAGGAAGCCGAGGGCCACGCCGGTCAGCGCGATGTGCCCGATGCCGTCCCCCATGAGGGCGAGCCGGCGCTGGACGAGGAACGTCCCGATCGCGGGCGCGGCGGCCCCGACGAGAACCGCGGCCACGAGGGCGCGGCGCATGAAGTCGAACGCGAACAGGCTCACCGGTCGGTCCCGAACGTCGTGGCGGGCAGGCCCGTGAGCTCCGCCGGTGGGGTGCCCTCGTGGGGATGGAGGTGCACGTGGTCGGCTGCCGCGTGCTCACCGACCGGTCGCGGCGGCGGCCCGTCGGACAGCACGCGCCCGCCGCCCATCACGATCGCCCGGTGGATGAGCTCTTCGAGCGGGCCGAGTTCGTGGGCCACCAGGACGACGCTGCCGCCGGCGCGGGACAGGTGCCCGAGTGCGCCGGCCAGGGTGTCCTGGCTGTCTGCGTCCACCCCGGCGGTCGGCTCGTCGAGGACGAGCACCTCCGGCTCGCCGGCCAGGGCGCGGGCGATGAGCACCCGCTGCTGCTGGCCGCCGGACAGTGTGGTCAGCGGGTCGCCGGCCCGATCGGACAGGCCGACGTCCTCGAGGGCATGGTCGATCGCGCGGTGGTCCTGCCGGCTCATTCGCCGGAGCCGGCGGGCCCGGCCGATGCGCCCGGAGGCGACCACCTCGCGCACGGTGGACGGGACGCCGCCGCCCACGCCGAGCCGCTGGGGCACGTACCCCAGTCGCGGCCACTGGCGGAACCGCGCGAGCGGCGTACCGAAGATCTCGAGCGAGCCGCTCGCCAGGGGCACCAGCCCCACGAGGGTGCGCACGAGGGTGGTCTTGCCGGAGCCGTTGGCGCCGAGGACGGCCACGAACTCACCGGGCTCCACCCGCACGCCCACGTCGTGCAGGATCTGGCGGCCGCCGAGGAAGACGGCGCCGTCCCGCAGGTCGAAGACGGGCGTGGTCACGCGCACCCCAGAGCGGTGTGCAGGACGGCGGCGTTGCGCCGCTGGACCGTCAGGTAGTCGTCGCCACCGCGCACCCCCTCGAGCGGGTCCAGCACGGCGGTCCGGGCGCCGACCTCACTCGCGACCGTGTCGGCGACCTTCGGGCTGACCAGGGCCTCGAAGAAGATCGTCGTGACGCCGTGGGTGCGCGCGTACCCGGCCACCTCGGCCAGCCGCCCCGGGGCCGGCTCGGCCTCGGGGGACAGGCCGGAGATGCCGACCTGCTTGAGGCCGTACCGCGCCGCCAGGTAGGCGAAGGCGCTGTGCGAGGTCACGATGTCGTGGCGCGCGCAGCTCCTCAGTGCGTCCCGGAAGGTCTGGTCCAGCGCGGTGAGCTGCTGCAGCGTCACGTCCGCCCGCTGGGCGAAGGCGGCCTTGTGCTGCGGGGCCTGCGCGCTGAGCCGGTCGCGGACCGCCTTGACGATGGCCTGCATGCGCACCGGGTCCAGCCAGACGTGCGGGTCGACGCCGCCGCTCCCGCCGCCGGACAGGTCGCTGGAGGCGTCCTGCACCGCCACCTCCGGGGTGAGGTCCAGGCGGCTGTCCTTGGGCGCCTCGGCGATGGCTGCGTCGACCGCCGGCTGGAAGCCGCGCAGGTACACCACGAGGGCGGCGCTCTGGAAGGCGCCGACCTGGCGGGGTGCGAGCTCGATGTCGTGCGGCTCGACGCCGGCCTTCACCAGGTTGGTCACGCGGACGTCTGGCCCGCCGACCTGCTCGGCGGCCCAGGTGAACGGGTAGGCCGCCGCGAGCACCTCCTTCTGGCCGCTCGCTCCGGCGGTGCTCGCGCTGCTCCCGCAACCCGTCAGGACGGCGCCGAGCGCCAGGGGCAGAGCAAGAACCGCAGACCGTCGCATGCGTCCAGCCTCGCGGATATGAAAACCATTGTCAAAAACAGCGGCTGACGAGCAGGGCCAGGAGCATCGCGACGGTGGCCAGCCGTACGGCGCGGGCGCCGCCCGCGAGGACCGGCCAGGACAGGTACGTCAGCCACAGGACGAAGATGGCCAGGACGGCCAGGCAGAGCACCCCCAGCACCGGCGGCAGCGCGAGCCCTCCGACCAGCAGCGCCACGGAGACCAGCGGCACGGTGATCTTGGGCTGCCGCGTCAGCAGGACGAGAAGGGGCCCGGTACGCCGCTCGACCGCGCGGCGGAACCCGGTGGACGGGGGCGGACTGGTGCGCTGCATGCGCACTAGCCTGGCACCCGTGCTGGTCGTCACGCGTTTCGAGGTTCCCGACGTCGACGCTGAGGCGTTCCTGCCGAAGGCGCAGGCGGCGCTCGCGGCCTTCGCGGCCCGCCCCGGCTACGTCCGGGGGCGCGTCGGCCGGGCGACCGACGACCCGAGCGCGTGGATCCTCACCACCGAGTGGGTGGGAGTCGGTGCGTACCGGCGCAGCCTGTCGTCGTACGACGTGAAGGTCGACGCGGCGCCGCTGCTCTCACTCGGCCGGGACGAGGCCAGCGCCTTCGAGATCCTGCTCGCCGACGAGGGTGCCAGCCGCAGCGACCGCGCCGCAGACGCCGGCACGGTCGCCGTCGGCGAGGCGTCGGGCCCGGCGAGCAGCGACCTGTAGCCCCGTCCGGCTTTACCTCCCGCCCGCGCAGTCCGCCCTGCCGGGCACCGTCCCGCCTCCCGGCGCCCCGTCCGGCCTCCTGCCGAGCCCCGCCGGCCTTCCGGCCCACGCCTGCGTAGGTCCGGCGACCCAGGCGGCCCGCGAGCGGGACAGCGGCGACGACTAGGTTGGAGTGGTCCCCGCCGACCGCCAGCCGGACTGGAGCTTCACTCCGTGTCAGACAAGAAGCCAAGCAAGCCCAACCAGCGCATGGACACGATCGTCAGCCTCGCCAAGCGGCGCGGCCTCGTGTTCCCGAGCAGCGAGATCTACGGCGGGCTGCGCGCCTCCTGGGACTACGGGCCGCTGGGCGTCGAGCTCAAGAACAACGTCAAGCGCCAGTGGTGGAAGTCGATGGTGCAGGGCCGCGACGACGTCGTCGGCCTCGACTCCTGCGTGATCCTCGCCCGCGAGGTCTGGGAGACCAGCGGGCACGTCAACGCGTTCGTGGACCCGCTCGTCGAGTGCACGTCGTGCCACAAGCGGTTCCGCGCCGACCACCTCGAGGAGGCGGCCGGCAAGCCGCTGGCCGAGCTGGCCTGCCCGAACTGCGGCAACCGCGGCACGTGGACCGAGCCCAAGATGTTCAACGGCCTGCTCAAGACCCATCTGGGTCCGGTGGAGGACGAGAGCGGCCTGGCGTACCTGCGCCCCGAGACCGCGCAGGGCATCTTCATCAACTACCTCAACGTGCAGCAGTCCGCGCGCAAGAAGCCGCCGTTCGGCATCGGCCAGATCGGCAAGAGTTTCCGCAACGAGATCACGCCCGGCAACTTCATCTTCCGGACCCGCGAGTTCGAGCAGATGGAGATGGAGTTCTTCGTCAAGCCCGGCGAGGACGAAGAGTGGCACCAGTACTGGATCGACGAGCGCATGCGCTGGTACACCGACCTGGGCATCAACCCGGACAACCTGCGGATCTACGAGCACCCGGCGGAGAAGCTGTCCCACTACTCCAAGCGCACGGTCGACATCGAGTACAAGTTCGACTTCGCCGGCAGCGAGTGGGGTGAGCTCGAGGGTGTCGCCAATCGCACCGACTACGACCTTACGGTGCACAGCAAGGCCAGCGGCACCGACCTGTCGTACTTCGACCAGGAGACCGGCGAGCGCTGGACGCCGTACGTCATCGAGCCGGCGGCGGGCGTCGACCGCGGCACGCTGACCTTCCTCCTGGACGCATACGCCGAGGACGAGGCTCCGAACGCCAAGGGCGGCGTCGACAAGCGCGTCGTGCTGCGGCTCGACCCGCGGCTCGCGCCGGTCAAGGCGGCCGTGCTGCCGCTGTCGCGCAACGCGGACCTCTCGCCGGTCGCGAAGAACCTGGCGGCCGCCCTGCGCAAGAACTGGAACGTCGAGTTCGACGACGCCGGCGCGATCGGCCGGCGGTACCGCCGGCAGGACGAGATCGGCACCCCGTTCTGCATCACCGTCGACTTCGACAGCCTCGAGGACCAGGCCGTGACCGTGCGCGAGCGCGACACGATGAGCCAGGAGCGCGTGTCCCTCGACAAGATCGAGGGGTACCTCGCCGTACGCCTGCTCGGCGCCTGACCGTCAGCGTCCGGGACACGGCTGCGCAGCGCGACCCACGGCTGGCTCGGAACCTGGTGATCTACAGCAGGCCGGTTGTCACTACGGTGGTGCCGTGCGCACCCTCGTCATCGACCACCCGCTGGTATCCCACAAGCTGACCACGCTCCGCGACGTCCGTACCGACTCGCCGACGTTCCGCCGCCTGGCGGACGAACTCGTCACGCTGCTGGCCTACGAGGCGACGCGCAACGTGCGGGTGGAGACCGTCGAGGTCGACACCCCGCTGATGCGGACCACGGGGGTCCGGCTGGCCCGGCCCATACCGCTCGTCGTGCCGGTCCTGCGGGCCGGCCTCGGGATGCTCGACGGGATGACCCGGCTGCTGCCGACCGCCGAGGTCGGTTTCCTCGGCATCGTCCGCGACGAGGGGTCCCTGGTGGCATCGACGTACGCCACCCGGATGCCCGACGACCTGTCCGGGCGCGAGGTGTTCGTCCTCGACCCGATGCTCGCCACCGGCGGCACCCTCGTGGCCGCCATCGAGCTGATGCGCAGCCGCGGCGCGAGCAGCGTGACCGCCCTGTGCCTGCTGGCCGCGCCCGAGGGGCTGGCCCGGGTGGACGAGGCCTTCGGTGACGACGACAACTGCCCCATCACGATCGTGTGCGCGGGCCTCGACGAGCGGCTCGACGAGCGTGGGTACATCACCCCTGGTCTCGGGGATGCCGGTGACCGGCTGTACGGCGTGGTCTGAAGCGCCGGTAGCCTTCGCCAACCCCGCTTGCCGTCGGCTGCCCAGGAGGTGTTCATGACGAAGTACGTGTACGACTTCGCCGAGGGCAACAAGGACATGAAGGACCTGCTCGGCGGCAAGGGCGCCAACCTCTGCGAGATGACCAATCTCGGGCTGCCGGTGCCGCCCGGCTTCGTCATCACGACCGAGGCCTGCCGTGCGTTCCTCGAGACCGGCGAGGTCCCCGCGGAGCTGGCGACGGAGGTGGCCGAGCACCTCGTCGCGCTCGAGCAGCGGATGGGCAAGCGGCTCGGCGACACCGAGGATCCGCTGCTGGTCAGCGTCCGGTCCGGCGCGAAGTTCTCCATGCCCGGGATGATGGACACCGTCCTCAACATCGGGCTGAACGACGACAGCGTCGGCGGTCTGGCCCGGCAGAGCGGCAGCGAGCGGTTCGCCTGGGACTCCTACCGGCGGCTCGTGTCCATGTTCGGCAAGACCGTGTTGGGTGTGCGCGGCGAGCTCTTCGACGAGGCGTTCGACGCCGCGAAGGCCGCCAAGGGTGTGAAGAACGACCTCGAGCTCGACGAGAACGACCTGCGCGGCATCGTGCAGCGCTTCCAGGAGATCCTGCGCGAAGAGACCGGGCAGCCGTTCCCGCAGGACCCGCGCCAGCAGATGGAGCTCGCGACCCGCGCGGTCTTCGAGTCCTGGAACACCGAGCGCGCGGTGCTCTACCGCCGGCAGGAGCGCATCCCGGGCGACCTCGGGACCGCGGTCAGCGTCTGCTCGATGGTGTTCGGCAACCTGGGCATGGACTCGGGCACCGGCGTCGCGTTCACCCGCGACCCCGCGTCGGGCGCGCAGGGCGTCTACGGCGACTACCTGCAGAACGCGCAGGGCGAGGACGTCGTCGCGGGCATCCGCAACACCCTGCCGCTGCACGAGCTCGAGCAGCTCGACGGCACGTCGTACGCGCAGCTGATGGACACGATGGCGACGCTGGAGCGGCACTACCGCGACCTGTGCGACATCGAGTTCACCATCGAGCGCGGCAAGCTCTGGATGCTGCAGACCCGGGTCGGCAAGCGGACCGCGGGTGCCGCCTTCCGGGTGGCCACGCAGCTCGTGGACGAGGGCCTGATCAGCGAGGACGAGGCGCTGCTCCGCGTGACCGGCGCCCAGCTCGGCCAGCTGATGTTCCCTGCCTTCGGTGACGTGGACTCGGCCGTCCTGCTCGGCAAGGGCATGGGGGCCAGCCCGGGCGCGGCCGTCGGCAAGGCGGTCTTCGACAGCCCCACGGCGGTGGCCTGGGCGGCCCGCGGCGAGGACGTCGTGCTCGTCCGGCGGGAGACGAACCCCGATGACCTGTCCGGCATGATCGCCGCCCGCGGCATCCTCACCAGCCGCGGCGGCAAGACCAGCCACGCTGCCGTCGTGGCCCGCGGCATGGGCAAGACCTGTGTCTGCGGCGCGGAGGACCTCGAGGTCGACGTCCACGCCCGGCGGATGACGGCGCCCGACGGCACCGTCGTGGAGGAGGGCGACGTCCTGTCCATCGACGGGACGACCGGCCTCGTCTACGTCGGCGAGGTCCCGGTGACGCCGAGCCCGGTGGTCCAGTACTTCGAGGGCACCATCGACGCCGCGGAGGGTGGCGACCTGGTCCAGGCCGTGGACCGGCTGACCCGGCACGCCGACGCCGTACGACGCCTGGCCGTGCGGGCCAACTCCGACAATGCCGAGGACTCCGAGCGGGCCCGGCGCTTCGGCGCGCAGGGGATCGGCCTGTGCAGGACCGAGCACATGTTCCTGGGCGACCGGCGCCAGCTGGTCGAGGACCTCGTCCTCGCCGACGGCGAGGCGGAGCAGGAGGCGGCCCTGGCGGCCCTCCTGCCGATGCAGCGGGACGACTTCACCCAGATCCTGCGCGCCATGGACGGACTGCCGGTCACCGTCCGGCTGCTCGACCCGCCGCTGCACGAGTTCCTCCCCGATCTGACCGAGCTCAGCATCGAGGCGGCGCTCGCCGAGGAGCGCGGCGAGGAGTTCGACCCGAAGCGGCAGAAGCTGCTCGACGCGGTCCGGAGGCTGCACGAGCAGAACCCGATGATCGGGCTGCGCGGCGTACGCCTCGGCCTGGTCATCCCGGGCCTGTTCGCCATGCAGGTCAGGGCGCTCGCGGAGGCCGCCAAGGGCCTGGGCGAGGAGGGGCTCGACCCCCGTCCCGAGGTGATGGTCCCGCTCGTCGCCGCCGTGCAGGAGCTGGAGTTGGTCCGGGACGAGGCCCAGCGGATCCTCGCCGAGGTCGGCGTCGAAGCGCTGATCGGCACGATGATCGAGGTCCCGCGCGCCGCCATGACCGCGGGGCAGATCGCCGAGGCGGCCGACTTCTTCTCGTTCGGCACGAACGACCTGACCCAGATGGGCTGGGGCTTCAGCCGCGACGACGTCGAGGCGAGCTTCTTCTCCCGCTACCTCGAGCTGGGCATCTTCGGTGTCAGCCCGTTCGAGTCGCTCGACCGCGACGGCATCGGCCGGCTCGTCCGCATCGCCACCGAGGACGGCCGGGCCGCGCAGCCCGGCCTGAAGCTCGGCGTCTGCGGCGAGCACGGCGGCGACCCCGACAGCATCCACTTCTTCCACCAGGTCGGGCTGGACTACGTGTCCTGCTCGCCGTTCCGGGTCCCTGTCGCCCGCCTGGAGGCCGGCCGCGCGGCGCTGGAGAGCAGCGGAAGCGATACCCGATAGGTGTTCCTCGCCTTCCGGTTGGTCCGTCGCCTGCTGACGGCCCTCGTCCTCGCTGCCGTCCTCGTCGTCGCCGCCACCGCGGGCCGCATCTGGTGGGTCGCGCGCGCCGACGACCACCCCAGGAGCGATGCGATCGTCGTGCTCGGCGCCTCCCAGTTCGACGGCCGGCCGAGCACGGTCTTCCGGTCCCGGCTGCTGCACGCCAAGGCGCTCTACGACCAGGGCGTCGCGCCGCGCGTGGTCACGGTGGGTGGCGGCGCGCCGGGCGACCGGTACACCGAGGCGGCCGCCGGTGCCCGGTTCCTCAGCGACCGCGGCGTCAAGACCGTGGCCATCGGGCAGGGGCGCAACACGCTGGAGTCCCTGCAGGCCCTCGACAGCACTTTCCGCGCCAAGGGCTGGAAGACCGCCGTCCTGGTCAGCGACCCATGGCACTCCCTGCGGTCCCGGCGGATCGCGACCGACCTGGGCATCGCGGCGGTCACCTCGCCGACGCGCGCCGGCCCCGCGGTGCACGACCGCACGACCGAACTGCGGTACATCGCCCGCGAGACGGCGGCGTACCTGTTCTACCGGGTCTTCCATCGCAGCAGCGAGCCGGGGCCCAGCGCCCTCTGATGTCCCGCGCGTCCACAGGGAGCTGCGCGCCCGTGGCGGCGGCCCGCACGAGCCGCCCGTAGGCTTCGTGGGCGATGCCGGCCTACGACGAGTTCGACGCGCAACGGCGCGTCACCGAGCCACCCTCCCGGTCCGGCCGTGGGCCGTTCCAGCGCGATCGCGCGCGGGTGCTCCACTCCGGCGCGCTGCGCCGGCTGGCGGGCAAGACGCAGGTGGTCGAACCCGGCAGCACCGGGGTGCCGCGGACCCGTCTGACGCACTCCCTGGAGTGCGCCCAGATCGGCCGCGAACTCGGCGCGGCCCTCGGCTGCGACCCGGATCTGGTCGACGCGGCCTGCCTCGCCCACGACCTCGGCCATCCGCCGTACGGCCACAACGGCGAGGCGGCGCTGGACGAGGTGGCGGGCGGCTGCGGCGGCTTCGAGGGCAACGCCCAGTCGCTGCGGCTGCTCAGCCGCATCGAGGTGAAGGTCCCGGGCGCCGGTCTCAACCTGACCCGCGCGATGCTCGACGCCGCGACCAAGTACCCGTGGCCGAAGCGGGCCGGTACGACGAAGTACGGCGTGTACGACGACGACCTGCCGGTGTTCGCGTGGCTCCGTGAGGGCGCCCCAGAGGGCCGGCGGTGCCTCGAGTCGCAGGTCATGGACTGGGCGGACGACGTGGCGTACTCGGTCCACGACCTCGAGGACGGTGTCGTCGCCGGACTGATCGACCTCGGCCGGCTGTCCGCGGATGCGGGCGAGGTCGCCGCGCTGGCCGCCCAGCACTACTCCGAGGCGGACGCCGGCGAGCTGGAGGCGGCCTTCACCGCGCTGCTCCACAACGACTGGTGGCCGCAGCGCTACGACGGGACCGCCGGCAGCCAGGTCGGCCTGAAGTACGCGACGAGCATGCTGATCGGCCGGTTCTGCCGTGGCGCCGAGAGCGCCACCCGGGAGGCCTACGGGCAGGGGCCGCTGCGCCGCTACGACGCCGACCTGGTCGTCCCGACACTGGCCCGGGCCGAGTGCGCGGTCCTCAAGGCGGTCACCGCCTGTTACGTGATGGCCCGGCCGGGCGTGCGCCTGGTGCAGGAGCGCGAGCGGCAGGTGGTCGGCGAGCTGGTCGGGCTGCTCACCGAGGGTGGCCCTGACCTGCTCGAACCGTCGTACGCCGAGACCTGGCAGGCGGCCACCGACGACGCCGGCCGGCTTCGGGCGGTGGTGGACCAGGTGGCCGGGCTCACCGACGCCGCGGCGGCCGGCCTGCACGCCCGGCTGACCGTTCCGTAGGCCGCCCCAGGCGGGTAGCTGCACGTGCAGGCATCCGCCGGAGTCGGCTTTCGCGTCTAGACTGCGGCCTCGGGTCCTTCCCCTGGCCGCCCGGGCAACCGCCGGCGTCGCCGGGGGAGTGAGGAGTTCGCGTGGCCGGACGTATCCGTGACGAGGACGTGGTCCTCGTACGCGAGCGGGCGCCGATTGCCGACGTCGTCGGGGAGAGCGTCCAGCTGCGCAGTGCGGGTGGCGGCCGGCTCAAGGGGCTGTGCCCCTTCCACGACGAGAAGACGCCGTCGTTCAACGTCAACCCGGCGCTCGGCTACTACATGTGCTTCGGCTGCGGCGAGTCCGGCGACGTCATCAGCTTCGTCCGCAACACCGAGCACCTGTCCTTCGTCGAGGCCGTCGAGCGGCTCGCCGGGCGGTACGGCGTCCAGCTCCAGTACGAGCAGGGCGGTTCGGGGGCCGGCCGGCAGACCGGCCAGCGGACCCGGCTGGTGGAGGCGCACCGGCAGGCGGCCGACTACTTCGCGGAGCAGCTGAGCAGCGCCGAGGCGGTCATCGGCCGCACCTTCCTCGCCGAGCGGGGCTTCGACCAAGCGGCCGCGACGACGTTCGGCGTCGGCTACGCCCCCAACGGCTGGGACCACCTCGTCAAGCACCTGCGGGGCAAGGGCTTCTCGCAGGAGGAGCTGCTCACCGCGGGCCTGGCCAGCCAGGGCCAGCGCGGGCCGATCGACCGGTTCCGGGGCCGCCTCATCTGGCCGATCCACGACATCACCGGTGACATCGTCGGCTTCGGGGCCCGCCGGCTGCACGAGAGCGACAACGGGCCGAAGTACCTCAACAGCCCAGAGACGCCGATCTACAAGAAGTCGTCCGTCCTCTACGGCGTCGACGTCGCGAAGAAGGAGATCGCCCGGCGGCGGCAGGCGGTCGTCGTCGAGGGCTACACCGACGTGATGGCCATGCACCTGGCCGGCATCCCCACGGCCGTCGCGACCTGCGGCACGGCGTTCGGGCCCGACCACATCCAGGTGCTGCGCCGGCTGCTCATGGACCAGGACGAGTTCCGCGGCGAGGTGATCTTCACCTTCGACGGGGACGAGGCCGGCCAGAAGGCCGCGCTCAAGGCGTTCGGCGACGAGCAGAAGTTCGTCGCGCAGACCTTCGTGGCCATCAGCCCCGGCGGCATGGATCCCTGCGACCTGCGCCTGGCCAAGGGCGACGCTGCGGTGCGCGACGTGGTGGCCACCCGGGTGCCGCTGGTCGAGTTCGCAGTCCGGTCCACGCTGGCCAAGTACGACCTCGACACGGCCGAGGGGCGGGTGCAGGCGATGCAGGTCGCCGCTCCGCTGGTCGCCCGCATCAAGGACCGCGCGCTGCGGCCGGAGTACGCCCGCCGCCTCGCCGGCTGGCTCGGCATGGAGGTGGAGCCGGTCGCCTCCCGCGTCGCGGAGCTCGCCGGCGACGGCCGCGCCCCGGCCCAGCGGCGTACATCTCCGTCCGCGCAGACCGCCGACAACGCGGCCCTCGCCGTGGAGCGCGAGGCCGTCAAGCTCGCGGTGCAGGTGCCTGTCATCGCCGGGCCGGTGTACGACACGCTCGACGACGTGGTCTTCACCCATGACGGGCTGCGCGCCGTGCACCAGGTGATCCGCAGCGCCGGCGGTGCCACGCAGACCGCCGGCGGGGAGGCCTGGGTGGCCAAGCTGCTGGAGCTCAGTCCGGACGACCAGGTCCGCCAGTTCGTGACCGGGCTGGTCGTCGAGCCGCTGCACACCGACGGTGACGTCGACGAGCGGTACGCCGGCGCGGTCCTCGCCCGCCTGCAGGAGCACGCGGCGACCCGCCTGGTCGCGGAGCTCAAACCGAGGCTCCAACGACTCAATCCGGTGGAGGAGCCGGACCGCTACAACGCGCTGTTCACCGAGCTCATCCGCCTCGAACAGACAGCCCGTTCGCATCGCGAGCGAGGGATCGGAGCCTTGTGACCGCACCCGAGCAGAGCACAGCAGCCAGTCCGATCGCGGCACCCGCCGCGGTGGCCACCCTCCCGCGGGAGGCGCAGGTCGACGAGGTCCGCTCGCTCATCGCTCGGGGCAAGGAGGCGGGGTTCCTGTCGGCCGAGGAGATCGGCACGGTCCTCACGGCCGCCGAGCTGACCCCGGAGGGAATGGAGGCGGTCCTCGCCGTCCTGAACGGCGAGGGCATCGAGGTCCTCGACGCGTCGGAGGAGCTGGACGCGGCCGAAAAGGACGAGGCCCGGCTGCGCAAGGAGGAGGAACTCGCCCTCAAGGCGAGCCCGACCAGCGACCCGGTCCGGATGTACCTCAAGGAGATCGGCAAGGTCGCCCTGCTCACGGCGGAGGAGGAGGTCGACCTCGCCAAGCGGATCGAGGCCGGCCTGTTCGCCTCCGAGAAGCTCGTCACCTCGGTCCAGATGGCGGCGGCGCTGCGCCGGGACTATGAGGCCATCGAGTACGACGGCTCGATCGCGAAGCGCAAACTGGTCGAGGCCAACCTGCGCCTGGTCGTCTCCATCGCGAAGCGGTACGTCGGGCGCGGCATGCTCTTCCTGGACCTGATCCAGGAGGGCAACCTCGGCCTGATCCGCGCGGTCGAGAAGTTCGACTACACCAAGGGCTACAAGTTCTCGACGTACGCCACCTGGTGGATCCGTCAGGCCATCACCCGCGCCATCGCCGACCAGGCCCGCACCATCCGCATCCCGGTGCACATGGTCGAGACCATCAACAAACTGATCCGGGTGCAGCGCCAGCTGCTGCAGGACCTGGGCCGCGAGCCGACCCCCGAGGAGGTCGGCA
>JAOPWV010000161.1 GCA_025965475.1 Frankiales bacterium
TCTGACGCGGGACCGGACGGGGCCGGGGCAGCGCGCGGGCGGCGCTGCCGGCGGTCATGGTGCTCATGCGGCGTCCCGGGCGCGCTCGGCGGCACGGAGCCGGACCGAGGCGGCCCGCGGGTTGACGGCGGTCTCGGCGTCCGAGGCCTTCTCCGACCCGCGCACGAGCAGCCGCAGCTCCGGCTGGGAACCCTCGGGCACGAACGGCAGGTCGACCGGCACCTCGCTCGTGGAGCGGGCGACGAGCTCGGACTTCACGATCTTGTCCTCCAGGGACTGGTAGCTCATGACGACGAGCCGGCCGCCGACCGCCAGCGCGTCGATCGCCGCGGGGATGGCCCGGCGCAGGACGCCCAGCTCGTCGTTGACCTCGATGCGCAGGGCCTGGAACGTCCGCTTGGCCGGGTGTCCCCCGGTACGACGGGTGGCCGCCGGGATGGCCGTGCGGACCAGCTCGGCCAGGCGCGCACTGCCGGCGAACGGCTCCTTGGCGCGCTCGCGCACGATCGCGTCGGCGATCCGGCCGGCGAACCGCTCGTCGCCGTACTCCTTGAGCACGCGGGCGAGGGCCTTGCCGTCGTAGGTGTTGACGATCTCCGCGGCGGTCCGGCCCTGGGTCGGGTCCATCCGCATGTCCAGCGGGGCGTCCTGCGCGTAGGCGAAGCCGCGCCCGGCCTCGTCGAGCTGCAGCGAGCTGACGCCCAGGTCGAACAGCACCCCCTGCACGCGGTCCAGCCCGAGGTCGGCGAGCACCTCCGGCAGCGCGTCGTACACGGCGTGCACGAGGGTGGTGCGATCGGCGTACGGCGCGAGCCGCTCGCCGCTGCGGCGCAGCGCCTCGGGGTCCCGGTCGAGACCGATGAGCCGGGCGCCGGTCTGGCGCAGCAACGCCTCCGCGTGCCCGCCCATGCCCAGCGTGCAGTCGACGACGACGGAGTCCGGGCCGGTCAGCGCCGGCGCCAGCAGGCCCACACAGCGTTCGAGCAGCACCGGCACGTGCGCCGGTGCGTTCTCCCCCGAGGACGTCACGTCAGCCGAACAGGGCGAGGGTGGTCTGCGCGGCGACGGTCACGCAGACGAGGACACCGGCGCACAGACCGAGCAGCAGCAGGCTGCCGCGGAGCTCGGCCCCGAGTTCCGGCGGACGGCGCGCGGCAGATCCCGCAGCGGGACGCGGCGCGGTGCTGGTGGTGTCCATCTCGACCCTCTCGGCGGTGCTGGGCGGTGCAGGCAGTGCTGACACGGGGCTCGCGGACCCGGTGCGGTGTGCAGGTGGCAGGCGACAGGCGGTGGGATCCACTGGATCCGCGGGCCCTGCCGCCAGGTCCCCGCCCGCTCCTCCGCCTGGCGCCGGGGAAGGTGCGCCAGGAGGGGAAGCGGTCGGAGACCTCGCCGCAGGGAGGTCGCATCGCGCCGGTCAGTGCAGGGCAGGCAGGCCCTCCTCGTCCTGCTCGGCGAACCGCTGCTCCTGCTCGGCCTCGTAGGACGCCCAGGCTTCGGCGTCCCAGATCTCGACGCGGGTGTTGGCCCCGATGACCACGCAGTCGCGGTCCAAACCCGCGTACTGCCGCAAGGGGCCCGGCACGGTGACGCGACCCTGGCGGTCGGGCAGCTCGTCGGAGGCGCTCGCGAAGAACACCCGGCTGTAGTCGCGGGCGCTCTTGGCGGTCAGGGGCGTGTTCTGCAGTTCCTCGGCCCGGCGGGCGAAGTCGGCCTTCGGGAACACGTAGAGGCAGCGCTCCTGCCCCTTGGTGATCACGACGCCCCCCGCCAGCTCGTCCCGGAACTTGGCCGGCAGGAAGAGCCGGCCCTTGTCGTCGAGCTTGGGCGTGTGCGTGCCGAGAAACACGGCCGCACCCCCCTTCGCTCTGACGTCCACCACATTACTCCACTTTCCCCCATCGTCAACGGTTTCCGGCCCTTCAGTCCGGCCTGTACAAGACCAAAACTGCAGGTCAGGACCCATGGGAGCGAAGTGGGGCAAGAACCGGGCACGGGACCGCATCAGGGCCCTGCTGCCGCCGGCCGTATGCCGGGCCACAGTGGCGCCGAGCGCGCCACCGGCCCGCGGTGGTGCGAAGTGGTGGAGGGGGTGGCGGCGTGGCGCGCGGGAGACGCGGAACGCGCGCGGGCCGTCGTACGTCGGAGCGGGTGGCCCGTCCCGCGCGGCCGGCGGCGTGCCAGCTGCGCCTGAAGATGTGACGATGTAGCAACGTCATGCTCCGCAGTGCCATCAGTGCCCGGCCTCGGGCCACCCCGACAGGAGGCCCCTCGGTGGTCCGCCGCTCCGCCAACTCGTCCGCGCCCGACCCGGCAGCCACCACGGCCGCCGGCCTGGACGACCTGCTGGAGTCCTCCGGGCGCATCCGCGCCAACATCGAGCAGGTCATCGAGGGCAAGCCCGACGCCGTACGGCTGGCGCTGGTCGTGCTGCTCGCCGAGGGCCACCTGCTCATCGAGGACGTCCCGGGCGTCGGCAAGACGATGCTGGCCAAGGCGCTCGCCCGGTCGATCGACTGCACGGTGCGGCGCATCCAGTTCACGCCCGACCTGCTGCCGTCGGACGTGACAGGGGTGAGCGTCTACAACCAGGAGACCCGCGAGTTCGAGTTCAAGCCCGGGGCGGTGTTCGCCAACCTCGTCGTCGGCGACGAGATCAACCGGGCCTCCCCCAAGACCCAGTCGGCGCTCCTCGAGGCCATGGAGGAGCGGCAGGTGACGGTGGACGGCGTCACCTACGTCCTCGAGACGCCCTTCATGGTCATCGCCACGCAGAACCCCATCGAGATGGAGGGCACCTACCCGCTGCCCGAGGCGCAGCGCGACCGGTTCACCGCGCGGGTGTCCATGGGGTACCCCTCGGCGGCGGCGGAGCTCGACATGCTCGACACGCACGGCGGCACCGACCCGCTCGACGACCTCGACCCGGTCGCCGACGCACTCGAGGTGCGCAAGCTCATCGAGGTGGTGCGCACGGTGCACGTGTCCACCGAGGTGAAGAAGTACGTCGTGGATCTGGCCACCGCCACCCGACAGGCTCCCGAGCTGCGGCTCGGCGCGTCGCCGCGGGCCACCCTGCAGCTGCTGCGCGCGGCCCGGGCGCAGGCGGCCCTGGACGGACGCGACTACGTACTGCCGGACGACGTGCAGGCCCTGGCCGGACCGGTGCTCGCGCACCGGCTGCTGCCCACGGCGGAGGCCCAGGTCGCCCGCCGGACACCCGAGGCGGTCGTCGCCGACCTCGTCGCCCGCGTCCCGCTCACCGATCCCGGGCCGCCGGCCCGGCGCCGGTGAGCGGTCTGCGGGCCGCACTCGGCGGCCTGACGACACGCGGCCGCTGCCTGCTGGCGGCGGGGCTGGCTCTCGTCGCCTGCGCCGTCGCACTCGGCCAGCGGGACCTGCTCCGGGCGGGCGTGTTCCTCGTGGTGCTGCCCTTGGCGGCGGTGGCCGTCGTGGCCCGCACCCGGTACCGGCTCGCCTGCACCCGCCACCTGGACCCGCCGCGTGTCGAAGCCGGCCGGCCGAGCACCGTCCGCCTCCGGCTCGACAACGTGTCGCGGCTGCCCAGCGGCGTGCTGCTCATGGAGGACGCGCTGCCGTACACGCTCGGCGGCCGGCCCCGGTTCGTGCTCGACAAGGTCGAGCCGCGGGGTGTCCGCGAGGTCAGCTACCAGGTCCGGGCGGACGTCCGCGGGCGCTACCGGATCGGCCCGCTCGCGGTCCGACTGGCCGATCCGTTCGGGCTGTGCGAGCTCAGCCGCTCGTTCGCCAGCACCGACGACCTGGTCGTGACGCCGGTCGTGAGCCCGCTGCCCCCGGTGCGCCTCGGCGGCGATTGGGCCGGCGGCGGCGACTGCGCCGTCCGGTCGGTGGCCGCGAGCGGCAGCGACGACGCGGCCACCCGCGAGTACCGGCACGGCGACGACCTCCGCAAGGTGCACTGGCGGTCGACCGCGCGGATCGGCGAGCTCATGGTCAGGCGGGAGGAACAGCCCTTCCAGAGCCGGGCCACGCTGCTGCTCGACGGTCGTCTCGGCGTGCACCGCGGGGACGGACCCGGCTCGTCGTACGAGTACGCGATCGGCGCGGTGGCGAGCATCGGCGTCGCCCTGACGCGGGCCGGCTTCTTCCTGCGGATGATCGACGAGACCGGCGACGACATCGCCCCCGCGGGTGCCGCGCTCACCGAGGGCGTCCTGCTCGACGCGCTCGCGCTGGCCCAGACCTCGCGCACGCACAGCCTGCGGGCCGCGACGACCCGGCTGCGCACCGGCGTCGACGGCGTCCTGGTGGCCGTCGTCGGGGCACTGGACGTGGAGGACGCCAGCCGGCTCGCCCGGCTGCGGACCGGCACCGGCACCTGCGTGGCAGTCCTGCTCGACACCGACAGCTGGGCGCCCACCCGGAGCCGGGACCGGGAGGCGGAGGACAGCACGACCGCCCTGCTCGCCGGTGCCGGCTGGCGGGTGCTGCCCCTCGGGCACGGCAGCTCGCTCGCCTCCGTCTGGCCGCTGGCCGGCGGCCGGGGCGCGCTCCCCCGTCCCGCGCCGGGGGTCCCCGCATGAGCACCCGGGAGCGGTTGACCCTCGCCGCCGCCTTCGCAGTCGTGCTGGGTGCCACCGGGATCATGCCGCTGTACGCCGACCTGCGCTGGCTGCCGAGCGCGCTCGGGGCGGTCGCCGTCGTGGCGCTGGCCGGCCTGCTCGGGCGCCGCGCCGGCCTGCCGAGCCTTCTCCAGCCGCTCCTCGGGCTCGCGGTCCTCGGCGAGTACCTCTGCGTCGTCTTCGCCCGCAGCACGCTCGGGGCCGGCCTCCTGCCGACCGGCCATACGCAGGCCGCACTGCGCCACCTGGTCGACGCGGGTCTGACCGATATCCAGCGGCTGGCTCCCCCTGTGCCGTCCCACGCCGGGCTGACGCTGTTCGCCGTGGCCGGCATCGGCGCGGTCGCCGTCGTCGTCGACCTCGTCGCGGTCGTCCTCGGGCGGGCAGCGGTGGCCGGGCTGCCGCTGCTCGTGCTGTTCGCGATCCCCTCCGCGGTCCTGACCGGCGGGCTCGGCTGGCTGCCGTTCGTCTGCTCCGCGACCGGCTGGCTCGTCCTGCTGCTCGTCGAGGGCGGTGAGCGCGTGGGCCGGTGGGGCACCCCCCTCAAGCCGGCGCAGGACGGGCACTCCCCCACCTACCAGGACGCGTCGCTCGGGCGGGTCGGCCGGCGGATCGGGGCGGCTGCGGTCGGCCTCGCCGTCGTCGTGCCGGCCCTGATCCCCGGGCTCGACAGCCAACTGCTCGGCGGCAGCGGCGGCGGCTCGGGCGGCGGCGGCACCCACGTCACGCACACCTACGACCCGATCACGCGGCTGCGCGACGACCTGCGCCTCCCGACGCCCCGGGACCTACTCACCTACACGACCACCGACGAGTGGCCCGACTACCTGCGGATGACGACGCTGGACCAGTTCACCGACGCGGGCTGGTCGGCGTCCCAGCTCAGGGGGTCGACGCGGCAGGACGGCGTCAAGGGCGGGCTCCCCAAGCCGGCCGGCCTGACCTCCGCGCCCACCAGCCGGATCGAGGACCGGATCCTCGTCAGCAGCCTGGACGCCCAGTGGCTGCCGGTGCCGTTCCCGCCGGCCACGGTCGACGTCGAGGGCACCTGGCTGTACGACCAGCGCAGCGAGACGGTCTTCGCCCTGCGGTCCGGGACGAAGCAGCTCACCCGGAGCTACACGGTGACCGCCGACCGCGTGCTCCCGGACCGGGCCCTGCTCGACGCCGGCAGCACGACCCTGCCTGCAGACCTGCGCCGGTACGCGGCCAAGCCACAGGTCACCACCTACGTCGCCGACCTCACCGCGGCCGTGGTCGCCGGGCAGACCACGCCGTACGGCAAGGTCGCCGCGATCCAGGCCTTCTTCCGCGACCCGGCCCGGGCCTTCGAGTACGACACCACGTCGCGGGTGCCCGGCATCAACAGCCAGAGCGCCCTCGAGGACTTCCTCAAGGGCCGCCGGGGCTTCTGCGAGCAGTACGCGTCCGCGATGGCCGCGATGATCCGCTTGGCCGGCGTACCGGCCAGGGTGGCCATCGGCTTCACCGCGGGGACCCGGCGCCCCGACGGTTCGTACGTCGTGACCACGTCCGACGCGCACGCCTGGCCGGAGGCCTGGTTCGCCGGCTCCGGCTGGGTGCGCTTCGAGCCGACGCCGCGCACCGACGGCCAGACGACGCTGCCCGGGTATGCCGTCGCCGCGCCCACCACCCCGCAGAACGGCGCCGGCGGGCCCGACGTGACGCCGAGCCAGGCGCCCGGCTCCTCGGGCGGCAAGGGCGGCGCGCTCGACAAGCTCGAGCAGCTCGACCGGGCCAACCCGGTCCCGGCACCGGCTCCGGACACCCGGGCGGGCCGGAGCGGGCTGCCGACCGGATGGCTGCTGGCGCTGGTCGCCCTCCTGCTGGCCGCGGCGCTGCCGTCCCTGCTGCACATGGCGCGGCGGCGGCACCGGTGGGCGTCGGCCCCCG
>JAOPWV010000191.1 GCA_025965475.1 Frankiales bacterium
CATCGGCCACCGCGGCGGGCAGCCCACGGCTCGCCCCGTTGCCAGGCTGCCGCGTCTCGCGTTCCGACGCCACGTCGATCATCGGCTGCCGGCTCCTGCGGCCTGCTCGCGCTCCGCCAGGGCGCGGGCGGCCGCGACGAACGGCTCCAGCGGGAGCTGGGTCAGGGCCGCGCCGACCTGACCGCGACCGGCCTCCCGGTGCGCGACGCCGTTGTTGGCGTACGGCCCGATGCCCTCCTGGGCCACCCGCGTCACGTCGATGCCGATCGGCGTACCGGCGTAGTCGTCGTAGGGGACCAGGAACCGGCTGCTCCGCCCGGCCGTGAGGCGGCCCATGAGATCCACCACGACCCGGCCCTGCGCCGGCGAGGTCCCGAGGAAGCTGGAGATGGCCGGTGCGGCGTTGAAGGCGCAGGCGCCCAGACCGATGCACTCGGTGATGAACGAGTCGCCCATCGCCGGGTGCGCATCCGCCTGCACGAAACCGTCGAAGAGCTTGGGCTCGCCGACCGGCGCCGGCGCCGTGAACCAGGTGTCGCCGCAGCCGCTCACCCGGATGCCGAACCGGACACCGTTCGAGGACATGGTCGTCACGACCGGGCTGCCCGGAACGCCGTGCGCGGCCAACGCCACGACCTTGGCGCTGGCCATGGAGAACGGCAGGAAGAAGTGGGGGTTCTCGGTCGCCGCGGTGAGTACCCGGGCCGCGGCGGAGGTGCTGGCCGCGCGCTCGCTGATGGCAGCGGCCAACCGGCAGATGAGGGCCGCACTGGACGCGACGTTGCGGTTGTGGCACTCGTCCCCGCGCCGCAGCCCCTCGGCCTGCATGGCCGTCAGCTCCACCGGCTCGGTGTGGCCGATGGCGGCGGCCAGCGTCGGCGCGAGCTCGTCGCGCATCCAGCGCAGCCGCGTGATCGCCGCGTCGTCGGTCGCGCCGAACCGGATGACCCGGCCCAGCCCCTCGTTCAGCGGGCTGAAGGCACGCCGGCCGTTCTCGGACTCGACGACGACGACCGGCATGGACGGGCTGACGATGCCCGCGACCGCACCGACGGCACCGGCCTCGTTCGCGGACCCGAGCTCCAGGGCGCCCGAGTCGAGCAGGTCGTACGCGTCCTCGACAGTCGCGCAGCGGCCTTCGAAGACAAGGATCGCGGCGAGCGCCCCCCGCATCGGTGCCGGCACCTCGCCCGGCTCCAGCGGCGGCCCGGCATGCAGGTAGCGCCCGGTCCCGACCCCCTGGATCACCTCACCCGCGGGCGCGACGCCCACGAGGAAGGTCCGCGTCTGGTCCAGGCGCTCGACGGTGGCCTGCACAGCCACGGACCCGGGCACTGGTGCCCTCACTGCGCGGCACCAGCCACGGCGGCGCCGCTGCGGGGACCGAGCAGCCCGCCCCGCTGGACGAGAGCCAGCACATCTCCGGGCGTGAGCGGCGCATGCGTCACGGGCGCACCGACCGCGTCCTCCACCGCTGCGGCGATGACCGCGGGCGGCAGCAGAGCACCGGCCTCGCCGGCGCCCTTCATGCCGAGCTCGTTGAGCGGCGAGGGCGTCTCGACGTGGGCGACCTCGATGTACGGGATCTCCGAGGCGTACGGCATGAGGAAGTCCATGAAGCTGGCGTTGAGCAGCTGGCCGGACTCGTCGTAGTGCATGCGCTCGTAGAGCGCACCGCCGATTCCCTGCGCCACACCGCCGCGCACCTGGCCCTCGACGATGGCGGGGTTGACCATCTTCCCGCAGTCGTGGATCGCGACGTACCGGACGATGCGCACCACGCCGGTGTCGGGGTCCACCTCCACGATCGCGGCATGCGCGCCACTGGCGAACGTCGCGTGCGGCGGGGTGTGGAAACGGGTCGACTCGAGGCCCGGCGACTCCCCCATCGGCGGGGGTTGCTCCTTGGAACCGCCGACGAACTGCGTGGCGGCCACCGCCTCGGCACTGAATGCGTACCGGAGCGGGTTCGCCAGGATCGCCACCTGCCGCAGCGGGATGCTCCGCTCCGGCGCGCCGCGGACGGCCACGATGCCGTCGACGATGTCGAGGTCCTCCGGGCTCGCCTCCAGCGCGTGGGCCGCTACGGCGAGGGCCTTCTCACGGACCGCCTCGGCCGCCATCGCGGCGGCGCCGCCGACGACCACACCGATCCGGCTCGCGAAGGTGCCGGTGGCCCACTTGAACCTGCTGGTGTCACCGGTCGTGACCACCACGTCCTCGTAGTTCACCCCGAGCCGGTCCCCGACGATCTGCGCGATGAACGTCTCGTGGCCCTGCCCCTGCGCACTCGTCCCCGTGGCCACCGACACCTTGCCGGTCGGCTCGATGTGGACCCGCACGCCCTCGTACGGTCCGCTGCCCGTTCCCTCGACGTAGCAGCCGATCCCGATACCGAGCAATCGGCCCTCGGCCCGTGCCTCCGCACGCTCGCGGGCGAAGTCGGCGTAGTCGATGGTCTCCAGCGCCAGCCGCATGCCGGCCTCGTACTGGCCGCTGTCGTAGATCATCTCGGTGCCGTCTTCGTCGATGACCTGCTGGTTGTACGGGAACTCCTCGGGCGCGATGAAGTTCAGCGACCGGACGTCGGCCGGGTCCAGCCCCAGCTCGCGGGCGATGGCGTCGATGGTGCGTTCCATGACGAACGCCCCCTGCGGCATCCCGGCCCCGCGGTACGGGGAGACCGGCAGCGCGTTCGTGTAGACGACCGTCGCCTCGGAGCGGTAGTTCGGCACCTTGTACGGCCCGAGCAGGCGGGCGGAGGTGACCAGCGGGACGATGACGCCGTACGGGCAGTACGCACCCGAGTCGTGGGCGAACCGGTCGATGAGGGCGAGCACCCGGCCCTCGTCGTCGAAACCCACCTCGACGTCGTGGAGCTGGCCGCGCTCGTGGTTGGACCCGACGAAGTGCTCACGCCGGTCCTCGATCCACTTCACCGGTGCGTTGAGCTGCATCGCCGCGAACGGGACGAGCACCTCCTCCGGGTAGAACACCGGGAGCTTCACGCCGAACCCGCCGCCGATGTCGGGGGCGATCACGTCGAGCGAGTGCTCGGCGAGCCCCAGCAGCACCGAGAGGCCGGCCTTGATCGTGCTCGGGGACTGGGTCGAGCAGTAGACGGTCAGGTGTCCCCGCGCCCGGTCCAGGTTGGCGACGACGCCGCGGCCCTCCATCGGCGTCGCGGCGCTGCGCTCGATCCGGAGCTTGAGCTCGAGCCGGTGCGGCGCCTGGGCGAGCTGGCCCTCCGGATCGCCGACGTGCTGGACCATGCGGGCCGCGACGTTGTCCGGCACGTCCTCGTGCACCGGTCCGGCACCCGCCACCGCACGCTCGAGCGTGCCGGCCACGGGCAGCTGCTCGTACGAGACCTGCACCTTCGCGGCCGCGTCCTCGGCGACGTACCGGTTTCTGGCAACCACCATCGCGACCGGTTCGCCGACGAAACGCACGACGTCGGCGGCCAGCGGCATCTGCGTACGCGGCTGGGTGAGCGCGGGGTTCGGGATGGTGAGGGGTAGGGGCGCGTTCAGGTTTCCCAGATCCTCCGCCAGGTAGATGGCGACGAGGCCGTCGATCTCCAGCGCCTCGGAGACGTCGATGTCGGTGATCCGCGCGTGCCCGTAGGGCGAGCGCACAAAGGCGGCGTGCACCGTGCCGGGAAGATCGATGTCGTCCACGAACCGCCCGCGGCCGCGCAGGAGCCGGTCGTCCTCGAGCCGGGCAACCGGACTGCCGATCCACCTGTTAGCCATGTCGCGCGATCCTCTCAGCGGTTGCACACCTTCGTCCGACCGCGCCCTGCCAGGGCGCGGTCAGATTCCTGATACCGGGGTACGCCGAGGGGACGGCGGCACTGCCTCGATCACTCGCACGCGGCCGGCGGGCCTGTATCAAGGTCGTCCTGACGGAGCCGGGCGAGGACCGGCAACGTGCGACGTCGCCGCCTGCGAGGAGGAATCACCACACTGCCGGCACCGGCCGGCGTCGTGAGACGGAAGCAGGACGTTCAAGCAATCCTTCACTGCAGGCACCTTCGCTCTCGTCCCCGCGAACCCTAGGAGGGCGCTCAGGAGCGAGACATCCTCCGAAAGGAGGATTCGAGGGGAGGCGCGGACCGAGCGGCGCGGGAGGACGAGCCGCCCGAGCCGGTGGGCTTGCGGTCGGTGCCCGTCAGGCCCAGACCGTCATGGGCCGGCCCTCTTCGACAGGCCCATGGCTGGCTCTCGCCGATGCGGTGACGGCGAGCAGGGTCAGCAGATACGGGATGGAGAGGAACAGTTGGCTCGGCAGGCCGGCGAAACCCTGCCAGACGACACTGAGCCCCTCCGCGACCGCGAACAGCAGCGCGCCGGCAGCCGCTCCCCACGGCTTCCAGCGGCCGAGGATCACGATGGTCAGCGCGATGTACCCGCGACCGGCGGTCATGTTCTCCGTGAAGTCCCCGACGCTGACGATGGCGAGGAAGGCACCCCCGAGCGCTGCCAGTGCGCCGCTGGCGGCGGTGGCCCAGAACCGGTAGCCACCGACGTTCACGCCGGCTGCGTGGGCCCCGGCCGAGAAGTCGCCGACTGCGCGGAGCCGCAACCCCACGCCCGTACGGAAGAGCACGAACGCCAGGGCGACGACGAGGATCGGGGCCAGGATCGCCAGCCAGTGCTGGGAGAACACGACGCCGACCACGGGCAGGTCGCTGAGGAACGGCACGGACACGGTCCCGCCGCGGACGGGCGTCAGTTTCCCGTGATGGCTCTCGATGAGCGCGAAGAAGAAGCTGGTCGCGCCCACTGCGGCGATGTTGAAGGCGATGCCCGCGACAACCTGGTCCGCCCGCAGGTAGACCATCACGTAGGCCATCACCGCACCGATGACCAGACCGGCTCCGATCGCGGCCAGGAAGCCGACGCTCTGGTAGCCCGACAGCGAACTCACGACAGCACCCACGAAGGCGCCGAGGAGCATGAAGCCTTCCAGCGCGACCACCAGTACCCCCGAGACCCACGGCAGGAGGCCGGCCATGGACAGGAAGATCAGGGGAACGATGGCCAGAACGGCGATCTGAAGGATCGCTTCCATTTCCTAGGCCTCCTTCGTCTGCGATGCGGGCGCCCGCCGCGCTCGCGGTGAGAAGTTGGCGTAGCCGATCAGCGCTGCTGCCACGACGACCGGCAGGCCGACGAGGAGCAGCACGAAGTTGCCGGACAATCCGAGCTCGGACTGCAGGCTCTGCGAGCCGTTGTGCAGCGCGCCGAAGTACAGGGCCAGCGGGAAGACGGCAGGGAAACGACCCTGCGCGAGCAGGGCGATCGCCAGCCCGTCGAAACCCCAGCCGGGCGAGAAGGTGTAACCGACCCGGTGCTGGTTCCCGAGCAGTTCCAGCACACCGGCCAGCCCGGCCATGCCGCCGGAGAGGGCGAGCGAGTAGGCCTGCATCGACGTGACCTTGAGGCGCTGGCGGGCAGCCAGTTCCCCGCTGATGCCGACCAGCCGCTGACGCCAGCCCCACCCCGAGTAGTAGGTGTAGGCGGAGATGAGGACGACGAGGATCACGGCGATGACAAAACCGACCGGGATCATGACCGCGCCGATGCCGACATTACCCAGCCACATGTTCGTCGGCGCCTGGCCGGACGCGGCGTACTGAAGGCCCTTGCCCTTGAGCGGCCCGGACACCAGGTACTGCACGACCAGCAGGGCGAGCATGTTGAGCATGATCGTCGAGATGATCTCGCTCACCGACCGCCACTTCTTGAGCAGACCCGCGACGGCGCCCCACAGGAAGCCGACGATGGTCCCAGCCACCACCATGACCAGGACACCGAGCACGACGGGCAGCCCGTCGACGACGGGGAACAGCAGGACTGCGGTGGCGGCGCCGATGATGATCTGCCCGTCCCCGCCCACGTTGAAGGTGCCAGCGCGGTAGGCCAGGGTGACACCCAGCGCGGTGATCAGCAGCGGCGTGGTCGAGAGCAGTAGCGACGTGAACGCGAACGACGAACCCGCCGACGCACCGAACAGCACGCGGTAGCCGTCGCCCACGTTCACGCCGGCGAGCACCAGCAGCGGCGCCAGCATGATCAGGGAGACCACGACCGCGGCCAGCACGCCGATGGCGGCTGTCTTGTCCCAGGCGCCGAAGTTGATCCAGGCCGCCTTGCGGCCGGCCGGTACCGATGTCGTCACTGCAGCGCACTTCCGTTCGTCTGAGGTACGTCGGTGGTGTCCGCACCGGAGAGCCCGAGCATCGCGGCCGCCAGGCCCATCTGGTTGAGGCCGGCCGCCGGCACGGTGTCGCCCAGCGTGCCGTCGACGATCACCGCGACGTTGTCGCAGATCGTCAGCAGCTCGTCGAGGTCGGAGCTGATGAACACGATGGCCGTGCCGGCGTTGGCCAGCGTCTGGATGTGGGACAGCAGGTGAGCGCCAGCCCGTGCGTCCAGTCCGCGGGTCGCGTACGTGAGCACGATGACCGACGGGGACTTGAGGTGTGTCTCCCGAGCCAGAACCACGCGGCGCTTGTTGCCGCCGGACAGGTTCGCCACCTGGGTCGTGGCGTTGGGTGCCTTGACGTTGAACAACCGCATGGCGCCGTCCGCGGACGCCTTGAGCTCACGCCGTTTCCCGGGACCCACGGCCGGCTGCCACAGCAGTTCCGGCATCGAGAGGTTCTGCCAGATGTTGAGCTCGGCGGCACAGGCGAGGGAAGGCTCGTCCGGTACGTCGCCCACCGCCGAGCACAGTTCCCGTTCACTGAACGTGCTGATGTCCTTGCCCAACAACTGGATCGCGCCGGAGTCGGCTCTGCGCTGGCCGACGAGGAGAGCGGCCAGCTCGCGCTGCCCGCTCCCCTCGATGCCGGCCACACCGACGATCTCGCCGGGTCGCACGTCCAGCTGGGGCAGCCGCACGGTCAGCCGCTCCGAGCACCTGAGGGTGACGTCCCGGACGGAGAGCGTGGCCGCACCCGTCCACTCCGTGGGGGGACGCTTGGCCTCGTCGCCGCGCGCCAGATCGCTGCTGCCGATCATGGCGTCCAGGATCCCGCCCTCGGTGGGGAAGGTCTTGGACGTCCACGTCGCCACGGCATGGCCCGCGCGGAGCACCGTGATGTCGTCGCATTCCTCGACCGCTTCGAGCAGCCGGTGGGTGACGATGATGATCGCCTTGCCCTGCTCGGCGAAGCGGCGCAGCATCGCGAAGAACGACACCCGCTCGTCCGGCCCCATGATCGGGGTCGGCTCGTCGAGGATGATGACCTTGGCGTCCCCCATCATCGCGATGACGATGTCGGCGCGCTGTCGCTCGCCGATGCTGAGGGTCGACACCTTCGAGTTGGGGTTCAGCTCGAACCCCAACTCGGCGGCGGTCTTCACGAAGGCGTTCGACAGCGAACCGGGCAGGCGTCCGAGGATCTGCCGCCGGAGAGCGATGTTCTCAGCGATGCTGAGTGACGGGATGAGGATCGACTCCTGGTGGACGATCTCGATTCCCAGCTCGCTCGCCTGGTACGGCGAATCGATGGACACCTCCCGGCCCGAGAGCAGGATCTGGCCCGAGTCCGGTCGGTAGATCCCACCGAGGATCTTGATGACCGTGGACTTGCCAGCCCCGTTCTCGCCCAACAAGCCATGTATCCGGCCCGGACGTATGTCCAGATCCAGGCGGTCGTTCGCGACCACCTGACCGAAGACCTTGCCGACCCCCCTCACCGCCAGGGCGAGGGTTTCACCGTCGAGGCCCGCGGTGGAGGAGACACCGGACGTTCCGTGACCGTCCCTGATGGCATCTGCCGGCAAGGAACCGTGAGTGCCGACGGGTGGCTTGCGGAGACGCATGCGACAACCTTTCCTGCTGCAGGAGCCGAACTAGCCCTTGATCTCGCGCTTCGGGTCGATCGAGAGGCTGCCGTCCTTGATGCGGCTGATGGCGCTGTCCAGCGCCTTGGTGACGTCGGCGGCGTTCGGGACGATCTTCACGGGCTTGGTGTAGTCGAGGCCGCCGGACTTGACGTCGACGTCGTAGATGCCGCCCTGCTTGATGGTGCCGTCCGACAGGAGCTTGCCCATCTCGGCGTACGCCGAGTTGAAGTTGATCGGGATCGACGTGGCCACGACGCCCGGGCCGTCCGGCGCCACGTCGAACAGTCCGCCGACGTACGGAATCTTCTTCTCGATGGCGCTCGCGACGACCGCCTTGCCGGCCGCGTCGGCGCCGTCGCTGAGCACGTCGGCTCCCTTGCCGAGGATGGACAGGGCCGCTGACTTCGCCAGCGCAGCGTCGGTGAAGCTACCGGTGAAGGTGATCTTCAGGGCGTCCTTCTTGCCCTTGCAGTTGCCCTCGCTCTCCGTGGCCTGCGCGAGACCGCCGGCAAGACGCGTGAACGCCGGAATGGGGGCGCTGCTCACGTGGCCGACGTTGCCCGTCGGAGAGATGGTGCACATGGCGGTACCGACGAGGTAACCCAGCTCGTTCCAGTTGATCTTCCAGGCGGCAACGTTCGGCGGCGGAGTGGTCGTGGAGATGTCCGAGAAGAGGATGAACTGCGTCTTCGGGTGCTTCGGTGCCACCTCGAGGACGGACGGTTCGAAGCCGCTGCTGTGAGCGATGATGATGTCGTAGCCCTGGTTGGCCAGCCGATCGAGCGTCTGTGAGGCCTTGTCGTAGGCCAGGGACTCGATGGTCGAGGCCTTGACGCCCATGGTCGAGGCCATCGCGTCGAGTGCCGCTTTGCCGTCACGGTCCCACCCCGAGGCGGTGACCGAGCCGCTGAAGACGGCGGCGATCTTGTGCGTGCCGGCAGCGGGCGACGCGGCACCCGAGGCAGCGCCGCCGCCGCTGGCAGTGGTGGCGCTGCTGCCGCCACCGCAGCCGACGGCGGCCATCGCGAGCAGGCCGCCGACCAGGACGGTCTTCGTCGTACCACGGAAATTCTTCCGCATGTGGTTTTCCCCCGAGTTCGAAAGCATGGACAGATCAACGGACTGTGCGTTGCGACGTGGTCGAGACGTGGGCCGCGAAGACGGCGGCGGAGAGTTCCGCAAGGGGTGGCGCGGAGGCTCGCAAACGGACGGACGGATGCCCGGGTGAGGCACACGCCAAGGTGATTCGGAACGCCGCTGTCGTGCGGCGCGGAAGAGTGGAGCAGCTAGGCGATGCTCACCTGCCATCGCGCGGAGATGACCCGCTGGAGGAGCTGCCAGCTGGCCTTGAGGTGCGTGGCCATGGCCTGTTCAGCCTCTTTGGACTTCCGCTTGACGATCGCGTCGACGACCTCTTCGTGAGAGAGCGTTTCGCGATCCACCACGTTCAGCGTTTCGTACGACCAGTACCAGAGGCGGCTGCTCGCCGGCAGCAGTTGCGCCAGGCAGTTCTGCAGCATCGGGTTCTGGGCGGCACCGGCGATCTGGAGGTGCAGCAAGGAGTCGCCGGGCAGGAAGTCGGCGATCCCGAGCGGACCGGCCTCGTGGGGCTGGGACTGCAGCAACTCGGCCAGATCCTCGAGCTGGCGGTTGGTGGCCCGCAGGGCAGCCAGTCGCGCGGTGTGCGTCTCGATGGCGATGCGCGCCTCGTAGACGAGCGAGGCGTCCAGCGGCTGGATGGGGGCGACGAGGATCCCCCGGCGCGGCAGCGCGTTGAGCAGTCCGTACGGGGCGACGTCCTGAAGCAGCTTGCGGATCTTCGTCCGGTTGCACCCGATGGAGTCAGCCAATTCGTTCTCCGAGTACATCGAGCCGGGCTGCAGCTGCAGCGTCACCACCTGGTTGATCAAGCGGTCGGCATCCGATTCCGGCCTGTCACGGGTTGCCCTCGACTGCACGGCTCGGTCCCTTCGTTGTGACCTGGCTCTCAGGGCCGACGCTTGGTGAAGCTAGAGATCACTCCAGTGATGTGTCAAGCGTCACGCAGTCTGTAATCACTGAGAAACGCACTGGGTGCACCAGTGGAACGGCAGTGGATACCTTTGCCTTCTCATATGCCCGGTTTTGCGTGGTGAACGGCGGGCGACGGCGGCGAGCCCAGCGGGAGTCAGCGTGCGACGAGTGGCGCACGCGCACTGGCGACCGCCGTCAACGTGACCTCTCCG
>JAOPWV010000215.1 GCA_025965475.1 Frankiales bacterium
CCGCGCCGAAGCCGACAGCCGCGCCGAAGCCGACAGCCGCGCCGAAGCCGACAGCCGCGCCGAAGCCGACAGCCAGGCCGAAGCCGACAGCCAGGCCGGCCCCGCCGGCCGACCAGACCTGATCGCCGTACCCCCGGCGCACGCCAGGCGCACGACCTACGCACCTCCGACGAAAGAGACGACGGCAGACATGCCCAAGCAGAAGACGCACAGCGGGACGAAGAAGCGCATCAAGGTGACCGGCAGCGGCAAGCTCATGCGCGAGCACGCCGGCAAGCGCCACCTGCTCGAGCGCAAGCCGACCAAGCTCACCCGTCGCCTCAGCGGCGAGGTCGAGGTCGCCCCCGCAGACCGCAAGAGGATCAAGAAGCTGCTCGGCCTCTAGGGCTGTCCGTCAGCACACGCGCGCCCAGCGCGCACTCCCCATACGCCCGGTAGGCCGGGCGTCTCGATTCGACAGGAACAGGTGTAGACGTGGCACGCGTGAAGAGGGCGGTCAACGCCCACAAGAAGCGCCGCGAGGTACTCGAGAAGGCCAGTGGCTACCGCGGTCAGCGCAGCCGGCTCTACCGCAAGGCCAAGGAGCAGCTGCTCCACTCGGCGACGTACGAGTTCCGCGACCGCAAGAAGCGCAAGGGCGACTTCCGGCAGCTGTGGATCACCCGTATCAACGCCGCCGCACGTGAGAACGGCATGACGTACAACCGCCTCATCCAGGGCCTCAAGGCCGCGGGCGTCGAGGTGGACCGCAAGGTCCTCGCCGACCTCGCGGTGACCGACGCGCCGGCTTTCGCCGCGCTCGTCGAGGTGGCCCGGGCCGCCGTCCCCGAGTCCCGTGGCGCGGTGGCCCCGGCCGCCGAGCCGGCCGCCTAGCCCTTTGGGCCTGGAGCTCACCTCGGCCCGCTCACCGCGGGTCGCAGCAGTACGACGTCTTAACCGGCGCTCGGCCCGTGTGGCCGAGCGCCGGTTCGTCGTCGAAGGCCCGCAGGCCGTCCGGGAGGCACTCGCCGCCGGTGGCCTGCTCGAGCTGTTCGTCGAGCCGGGCCGGGCCGACGACCTCGCCGACGCCGCCCGTGCCGCCGGCACGCCGGTCACCGAGGTGACCGCCAAGGTGCTGGCCGCGATGGCCGAGACGGTCACGCCGCAGGGCGTTCTGGGTGTCGCACCGCTGCTCGACGTCGGGCTGGACGAGGCCCTGGCGGGCGGCCCGCGGCTGGTGGCCGTGCTCGACCAGGTCAACGACCCGGGCAACGCCGGCACCGTGCTGCGGACCGCGGACGCCGCCGGCGCCGACGCCGTCGTCCTCACCGAGGGCAGCGTCGACCCGCACAACGGCAAGTGCGTCCGGGCGACGGCCGGCAGCCTCTGGCACCTGCCCGTTGTGAGCGGTGCACCCCTGGAAGACGCCGTACGCCGGCTCCGCGATGCTGGCCTGCAGGTGCTCGCCACGAGCGGCGGGGGAGCTGACGATCTCGACGACCTCGCCGATGACGGCGTGCTCGCGGCGCCGACCGCCTGGCTGTTCGGACCGGAGGCCGCTGGCCTGTCCGACGAGGCGCTGGCCCTGGCGGACCGGACCGTCCGCATCCCGATCGTCGGCCGGGCCGAGTCGCTCAACCTGTCCGCCGCAGCCGCCGTGTGCCTGTACGCCACGGCCCGCGCACACCGCGTTGCTGTCCACCAGGCCCGCGTGCGGCCCTAGAGTGGACCGGTCCCGCGGACTTCCCAGCGGCGATGAAGGGAGAACTCGTGCGTGATCTCGACAAGACCGCGTACGACGAGCTCCCTGACGGCGTCCTCGTGGTGGACGACGCGCGGGTCGTGGTGGTGTTCAACCCGGCGGCCGAGCGGCTGCTCGGCGTCGGCGCCGATACCGTCGTAGGTCGCGACTTCCGCGAGGTCCTGCCCCTGGTCGACGAGCAGGGCCGCGACTGGTGGACCTGCACGGACCCGTACGGCGGCCTGCCCAGCCGGACCCGACAGCCGGAACGACGTCTGCAGGTCTCGGGTGGCCCCGCCGAGGGCTGCGACCTGATGGTGACCGCGACGTACGTCCGCGAGGGAAGCACCCTGCGCCGGCTCGTCATCGGCCTGCGTGACACCCGGGCCCGCGAACGGCAGGAGCGCAACCGGGCCGACCTCGTGTCGACCGTCGCGCACGAACTGCGATCCCCGCTCACCAGCGTCAAGGGCTTCACCGCGACGCTGCTCGCCAAGTGGGACCGGTTCAACGACGAGCAGAAGAAGCTCATGCTCACCACGGTCAACGCCGACGCCGACCGGGTCACCCGGCTGCTCTCGGAGCTCCTCGACGTCAGCCGCATCGACGCCGGCCGTCTGGAGATGCGGCGGCAGGTCGTCGACCTGCCGAAGGCGGCCCGCAGGTGCGTGGCCGGCCGGGTCGCGAGCGGCGATCCCGCGGAGCGGTTCGTCGTGGAGGTCGAGGGCGAGCTGCCCGAGATGTGGCTCGATCCGGACAAGATCGAGCAGGTCTTCGGCAACCTCGTGGAGAACGCGCTGCGCCACGGTGAGGGCACCGTCACCATCGTCATCCGGCCGGCGGCCGAGCTGCCCGGCGACGAGACGGGTGGCGGTGCTGTGGTGACCGTGTCCGACGAGGGCGAGGGCATCCCCGAGGAGACCGCGTCCCGCGTGTTCACCCGCTTCTGGCGCGGCGGCAAGCGCCGGGGCGGCACCGGGCTCGGGCTCTACATCGTCAAGGGGCTGGTCGAGGCCCACAACGGCACGGTCGAGGTCGGCCGGGCACCCGGCGGAGGCGCCCAGTTCCGATTCGTGTTGCCCGCCGGCAGCCCTCCCTTCGAGGTCTAGGGAGCCCCGGCGGGCGCCTCTGGAAGACTTTCCGCCGACGAGAACCCCTGGAGCTGCTGCGCGTGTCCGCCCCTGATGTGTCCCTGCTCGAGCCCGACCGGCTGGAGAGCGCCCGCGACGCCGCGCTGGCCGCGCTCGCCGCCACCGGCGCGCTCGACGAGCTGCCCGCCGTACGCACCGCCCATCTGGGCGACCGCTCGCCGATCGCGCTGGCCCGCCGCGCGATCGGCGGCCTGCCCGGCCCGGAGAAGGCGGAGGCCGGCAAGCGGCTGAACGTCGTCCTGCAGGTCGTGCAGGCCGCGTACGACGAGCGACGCACCGAGCTCGAAGCCGACCGCGACGTACGCGTGCTGGCCGAGGAGACGGTCGACGTCACCGCCCTGCCCGGCCGGCTGCCGGTCGGCGCGCGGCACCCGCTGACGACCATCCAGGAACGGGCCGTCGACGTCTTCGTCGCGATGGGCTGGGAGCTCGCGGAGGGCCCCGAGGTCGAGCACGAGTGGTTCAACTTCGACGCGCTCAACTTCGGCAAGGACCACCCGGCCCGGGAGATGCAGGACACCCTGTTCCTCGGGCCGGAGGACAGCGGCCTGGTCATGCGCACCCACACCTCGCCCGTCCAGGTGCGCTCGCTGCTGACCCGCGACCTGCCGGTCTACGTGGTCGTCCCCGGCCGCGTCTACCGCGCCGACGCGCTGGACGCGACGCACTCGCCGGTCTTCGCCCAGCTCGAGGGGCTCGCGGTCGACGAGGGCATCACCATGGCCCACCTGCGCGGCACGCTGGACGCGTTCGCGTCGGCGATGTTCGGCGAGGGTCTGAAGACCCGGCTGCGCCCGTCGTACTTCCCGTTCACCGAGCCGTCCGCCGAACTCGACCTGCAGTGCTTCGCCTGCCGCGGCGCCTCGGCGGAGCCCGGGGGAGAGCCATGCCGCGTCTGCTCCAGTGAGGGCTGGATCGAGGTCGGCGGCTGCGGCATGGTCAACCCGGCCGTCCTGCGGGCGGCCGGCGTGGATCCGGAGCGCTACAGCGGGTTCGCCTTCGGCATGGGCCTGGACCGGGCGGTCATGTTCCGGCACGGCGTCACCGACATCCGCGACCTGTACGAGGGTGACCAGCGGTTCACCCTCCCCTTCGGAACGGAGGGCTGACGTGCGCGTGCCCGTCTCCTGGCTGCGCACGTTCGTGCCCGGTCTGACCGAGGAGGTGGCCTCCGCCGACGCCATCGCCGCCGCGCTGCTGCGCGCCGGCCTGGAGGTCGAGCAGGTCCTGCGCGTCGGCGGCGACGTCACCGGCGTCGTCGTCGGCCGGGTGCTCGACGTCGAGGAGCTCACCGACTTCAAGAAGCCGATCCGCTTCTGCCACGTCGACGTCGGAACCCGCGTCCACGACGTGGTCTGCGGGGCGACGAACTTCGTCGCCGGCGACCTGGTCGCCTTCGCCGCACCGGGTGCGGTCCTGCCGGGGCCGTTCCACATCGCGAGCCGGCAGACCTACGGCCGCACCTCGGACGGAATGATCTGCTCCACCCGCGAGCTCGGCCTCGGAGAGGAGCACGACGGCATCCTCGTGCTGCCGCCGGACAGCCCGCTCGGCGCCGACGTCGTCGAGCTGCTGCAGATGCGCGACGAGGTGCTCGACATCGCCGTCACGCCGGACCGTGGCTACACGCTGTCGATCCGTGGGGTGGCCCGCGAGGCGGCGACAGCGTTCGGCCTGCCGTTCGCGGACCCGGCCCTGCTCGACGTCCCGCCGGCGTCCGGCGGCCACCCGGTGCGCATCGACGACGAGACGGGCGCGGACCGCTACGTGGCCCGCACCGTCACCGGCCTCGACCCGGCGACCCCGTCGCCCGACTGGCTGCAGCGCCGACTGACCCTGGCCGGCATGCGGCCCATCTCGCTGGCCGTCGACGTCACCAACCACGTCCTGCTCGAGCTCGGCCAGCCGCTACACGCCTTCGACCTCGACAAGGTGAAGGGCGAGATCGTCGTACGCCGGGCGGAGCGCCGAGAGCGGCTGGTGACCCTCGACGGCCAGGACCGGGCGCTGGACCCCGGCGACCTGGTCATCGCCGACGACAGCGGCGCCGTCGCGCTCGCCGGTGTCATGGGCGGCGCATCGACCGAGGTCGGGGAGGCCACCACCTCGGTGCTCATCGAGTCGGCGCACTTCACGCCGGTCTCCATCGCCCGTACGGCACGGCGTCACAAGCTGCCGTCCGAGGCGAGCAAGCGGTTCGAGCGCGGCGTCGACCCGGCGCTGGCCCCGGCCGCGGCCGAGGCGGCCGTCCGGCTGCTCGTCGAGCTCGGTGGGGCCACCGCCGGTCCTGGCACGGACGTCGACCGCCGCCCGGACCCGATCACGATCCAGATGCCGGTCGGGCAGCCCGGCCGGGTGGCCGGCCGCGAGTACGAGCCGGCCGTCGTGCGCGGCCGCCTGGAGGATGTCGGCTGCACCGTCTCCGGGGACGTGGTGCTCACGGTGACCCCGCCGCCGTGGCGGCCCGACCTCACCGGACAGGCCGACCTGGTCGAGGAGGTGATCCGGCTCGAGGGGTACGACACGGTGCCCATCGCGCTGCCGACCGCCCCCGCCGGGCACGGCCTCACCGCCGGTCAGCGGCTGCGCCGTACCGCCTCGCGCGCGCTCGCCGCCGCAGGCCTCGTCGAGGTCGTCATCCCGCCCTTCGTCTCGGAGGAGGTGCTCGACGTCCTGGGCGGCGGGATGACCCCGCCGCGGCTGCTCAACCCCCTCGCGGACACCGAGGCCCTGCTCCGTCCGAGCCTGTTGCCCGGCCTGTTGGCCGCGCTGCAGCGCAACGTCGGCCGGGGGCTGCACGACGTCGCGCTGTACGAGACCGGCGTCGTCTTCGTGACCCCGGGCACCGCCGGGACGAGTACGCCGCCCGTGACGCACCGCCCGACCGGGGAGGAGCTGGCCGCGCTCGACGCCGCGCTGCCGGTGCAGCCCCGCCACGCCGGGCTCGTCCTGGCCGGCACCCGGCAGGGCCGGCCCGTGGACTGGGCGGACGCGGCCGAGGCGGTCGTCGCGCTGGGCCGCGCGCTCGGGCTGACGCTGGAGCTGCGCAACGTGCAGTGGGGCCCCTGGCATCCGGGCCGGTGTGCGGAGGTGCTGCTGGCCGGTCAACGGGTCGGGTTCGCGGGCGAGCTGCACCCGAGGGTCGTCACGGCCCTCCAGCTGCCGGGCCGCACCGTCGCCGCCGAGGTCAACCTCGACGTGCTGGTTGCCGCGGCCGAGGAGGCGGGCCCGGTGCGGGCACCGGTCGTCTCGCCGTACCCGCCGGCGTCGGTCGACGTCGCGCTCGTCGTCGACGCCGCCACCCCGGCGGCCGACGTCGAGAGCGCGCTCCGGGCCGGGGCCGGCGAGCTGCTCGAGGACCTGCGCCTGTTCGACGTCTACGCCGGCCCGCAGGTGGGCGAGGGCCGGCGGTCGCTGGCCTACGCCCTGCGCCTGCGGGCGCCGGACCGCACCCTCACCGACACGGAGGTGCTCGGGGCGCGCGACGCTGCCGTCGCCGAGGCCACCCGCCGGGTCGGCGCCGTCCTGCGCGGCGCATGAGCACCGCGCTCGTCACGGGCGGCGGCCGCGGCATCGGCCGGGTCATCGCGGGGGCCCTCACCGCTGCCGGCTGGTCGGTCGCCGTCACCGGCCGTTCGGCCGCGTCGGTCGAGGAGACGGTGGCCGCGGGGGACGCCGCGCTGGCCCTGGTGGGCGACGCGACCGACCGGCTGGCCGTCGCGGAGGCGGTCCGTCGTACGACGGAGGAGTTGGGCCCTGTCAACCTGCTCGTCGCGAACGCCGGCCGCTTCGGGGCGGCCGGGCCCGTCTGGGAGTCCGACCCGGACGAGTGGTGGCGCGACGCCGAGGTCAACGTCCGCGGCCCGCTGCTCGCGCTGCACGCCGTGCTGCCCGGGATGGTCGAACGCGGCAGCGGTCGCGTCGTCGTGATGGGCAGCGGCATGGGCACGAGCCCGATGCCGTGGGCGTCGGCGTACGCCAGCTCCAAGGCCGCCGTCCTGCGGCTGGTCGACTCGGTCGCCCAGGAGCTCGCCGGCACCGGTGTCTCGGTCTTCGCCATCAGCCCCGGCATGGTCGCCACCGAGATGACGCAGTTCCCCGAGGAGTTCCTGGCGCACTACCCCGACTGGCGGGACAAGGCGGTCACCTCCGGCGCGCCGCCGGAGCGCGCCGCCGAGCTGATCCTGGCGCTGGCCTCGGGCGAGTACGACGCCCTGTCCGGCCGCTTCCTGCGGACCGGCACCGACCTGGCCGCGGCCGGCCGGGTGGCCGCCGAGCAGGACGGGCCCGGCACGCTGCGGATGGTGGAGCTGCCGAAACGAGTGTGAATACCCATACACGTCTGTGTATGATCTGCGTATGGGGATCACAGCAGCGGTCGCGGGTGCCAGCGGCTACGCGGGCGGCGAGCTGGTGCGCCTGCTGCTCGCGCACCCGGACCTGGAGGTCGGCCCGCTGGCAGCCGGCAGTTCGGCCGGCCTGCCCGTCACCGACCTGCACCCGCAGCTGCCCGCCCTCGTCGACCGCAGCTTCGTCGCGACGGACCCGGCGATCCTCGCTGCCGCCGACCTGGTCTTCCTGGCGCTGCCGCACGGCGAGTCCGCCCGGCTGGCCGCGCAGCTGCCCGCCGACCTGCCCGTCATCGACCTCGGCGCCGACCACCGGCTGGCCGACCCCGCCCAGTGGGAGCGGTTCTACGGCGGCGCGCACGCGGGGCACTGGCCGTACGGCCTGCCCGAGCTGTTCCGGGCCGACCTGCCCGGCGCCACCCGGATCGCCAACCCCGGCTGTTACCCGACGGCGGTCGCACTGGCCCTCGCCCCGCTGCTGCAGGCCGGACTGATCGAGCCGCGCGACGCGGTCGTCGTGGCGGCCTCCGGCACCAGCGGAGCCGGCCGGTCCGCCAAGGCCAGCCTGCTCGGCAGCGAGGTCATGGGCGACCTGTCCGCGTACAAGGTCGGCGCCCACCAGCACACCCCCGAGATCCTCCAGACGCTGAGCCGGGTCGCGGGGACCGGGGTGACGCTGTCCTTCACACCGGTTCTCGCGCCCATGCCACGCGGCATCCTGGCCACCTGCACGGCCCGCACCACCGCGACCGAGGACGAGCTGCGGGCCGCGCTGCAGGCGCAGTACGCCGACGAGCCGTTCGTGCACGTTCTCCCGGCCGGCCGGTGGCCGCACACCGCGGCGACGTTCGGCAGCAACGCCTGCCAGCTGCAGGTCACCGTCGACGAGGACGCCGGCCGGGCCATCGTCGTCAGCGCGATCGACAACCTCGTCAAGGGCGCTGCCGGCCAGGCCGTGCAGTGCGCCAACCTGGCCCTCGGCCTGCCTGAGACGGCCGGTCTCACCGCGAACGGAGTCGCACCGTGACCGTCACCGCCCCCAAGGGCTTCCGGGCCGCGGGTGTCACCGCGGGGCTCAAGGCCAGCGGTGCCCCCGACGTGGCCCTCGTCGTCAACGACGGCCCGTCCAGGGCGGCGGCCGCGGTGTTCACCTCCAACCGCTTCAAGGCCAACCCGGTGCTGTGGAGCGAGCAGGTCGTCAAGGACGGCAAGGTCCGCGCCGTCGTCCTCAACTCCGGTGGTGCCAACTGCGGCACCGGCGCGGCAGGCTTCCAGATCACGCACGCGACCGCGGAGCGAGTTGCCGAGCTCCTCGCCGACGGGGCGTCGGACGTGGTGGTCTGCTCGACCGGCCTCATCGGGCCGCTGTTCAGCGGGGAGCGGCTGCTCGACGGTGTCGACCGCGCGGCGAAGGAGCTGCGCGCCGACGGCGGCGCCGACGCCGCGACCGCGATCATGACGACCGACAGCGTCGCTAAGCAGGCGGTGGCTACGGGGGACGGCTGGTCCGTCGGTGGCATCGCGAAGGGCGCCGGCATGCTCGCGCCCGCACTCGCCACGATGCTGGTCGTCCTGACCACGGACGCCGACGTCGACGCGGCAAGCTGCGACCGCGCACTGCGCGCCGCCACGCGGACGACGTTCGACCGGCTGGACTCCGACGGCTGCCAGTCCACCAACGACACGGTGCTGCTCATGGCCTCCGGGGCGGCCGGCGTGCGGCCGGCCGCGGACGCCTTCGACGAGGCCGTCCGCCAGGTGTGCGAGGACCTCGCGCTCCAGCTGCTGCACGACGCGGAGGGGTCGGCGCACGACATCGCCATCGAGGTGGTCGGCGCCGCGTCCGAGGACGACGCCGTCGAGGTCGGACGTTCGGTGGCCCGCAGCAACCTGTTCAAGTGCGCGGTGTTCGGCGAGGACCCCAACTGGGGCCGGGTGCTGGCATCCGTCGGCACGACAGCGGCCGCGTTCGACCCGTACGCCATCGACGTCCGGTTCAACGGGGTGCAGGTCTGCAAGGCGGGGGAGGCCTTCGAGGACGAGTCCCTCGTCCGCTTCGAGGGCCGGGACGTGCTTTTGCTCATCGATCTGCATGCCGGCGACGCCACGGCCACGATCCGCACCAACGACCTGACGACGGCGTACGTCCACGAGAACTCGGCGTACTCCACGTGACGCTCGCCCGCGGCCATGCCGCGCTCACCAAGGCCGCCGCGCTGGTCGAGGCGCTGCCCTGGCTCAAGACGTTCTCCGGCCGGACCGTGGTCGTGAAGTACGGCGGCAACGCCATGACCAGCCCCGAGCTGCAGTCCGCCTTCGCCGAGGACGTCGTGTTCCTGCGGTACGCCGGCGTCCGCGTCGTCGTCGTGCACGGCGGCGGCCCGCAGATCACCGCGCACCTCGACCGGCTCGGGGTGGCCTCCGAGTTCCGCGGCGGCTACCGGGTCACGACACCCGAGACGATGCAGATCGTCCGGATGGTCCTGGTCGGACAGGTCAACAGCGACGTCGTCGGCACCATCAACGCGCACGGCCCGTTCGGGGTCGGGCTGTCCGGCGAGGACGCGCAGCTGTTCACGGCCGAGCGGCGCGACGTGCTCATCGACGGCGAACCGGTCGACATCGGCCTGGTCGGCGAGGTCGTCGAGGTGCAGCCGGCGATCCTGACCGCGCTGCTGGACGAGGGGAAGGTGCCGGTCGTCGCGACCGTCGCCCGGGGAGCCGACGGCGAGATCTTCAACGTGAACGCCGACACCGCCGCGGCCGCCGTGGCCGTCGCGCTGCGGGCCGAGAAGCTCGTCGTACTCACCGATGTGGAGGGGCTGTACGCCGACTGGCCCACCAGCGACGAGGTGATCTCCCAGCTGACTGCGGACGAGCTCGAAGTGCTGCTGCCCGGCCTGACCAGCGGCATGGTCCCGAAGATGGAGGCATGCCTGCGCGCGGTGCGCGGGGGAGTGCCCCGGGCACACGTGCTCGACGGACGGGTGGCGCACTCGCTGCTGCTCGAACTGTTCACCGACGAGGGCGTCGGCACGATGGTGGTGGAGAAGTGACCAAGCTGAGCCAGGCCTTCGCGGACCGGTGGGACGCGGCCCTCATGGGCAACTACGGAACGCCGCCGGTGGTCCTCGCCCGCGGCGAGGGTGCCCGGGTCTGGGACGTCGACGGCCGGGAGTACGTCGACCTGCTCGGCGGCATCGCGGTCAACGTCCTCGGCCACGCCCACCCGGCCATCGTCGAGGCCGTCTCCCGGCAGATCGCCACGCTCGGGCACACGAGCAACCTGGCCATCCACGAGCCCGGCGTCCAGCTCGCCGAGCGGCTGCAGGAACTCGTCGGCGGCCCCGGCAGCCGGGTCCTGTTCACCAACTCCGGCGCGGAGGCCAACGAGGCCGCCCTCAAGATCTCCCGCCGGCTCCGGCCGGGCGGCGGCTGGGTCGCCTGCGAGGGCGCCTTCCACGGCCGGACCATGGGCGCGCTCGCCATCACCGGCCAGCCCGCCAAGCGGGCCGCGTTCGAGCCCCTGCCGGGCCCGGTCACCTTCATCCCGTACGGCGACGCCGACGCGCTGCGCGCGGCCGTCGGTCCGACGACCGCGAGCGTCGTCCTCGAGCCGGTCATGGGCGAGGCGGGCGTGGTGATGCCCTCCCGCGGCTTCCTCGAGGCCGCCCGCGAGGCGTGTGACGCCGCCGGGGCGCTCCTGCACCTCGACGAGGTGCAGGGTGGCGTCGGCCGGGCCGGTGCCTGGCTCGCCAGCTCGGTCATCGCCCCCCACATCAGCGCCGACGTCGTGACCCTCGCCAAGGGACTCGGTGGCGGCCTGCCCCTGGGCGCCGTCGTGGCCCGGGGCCGGGCTGCCGGCGCCCTCCAGAAGGGCGACCACGGCACGACGTTCGGCGGCAACCCGGTCGTCTGCGCCGCCGCGCTCGCGGTGCTCGACACCATCGAGCGCGAAGGACTGCTGCAGGTAGCCGTGACGCTGGGCGACGCGTTCGCCGCAGCCGTCACGGCGCTCGACCACCCGCTCGTCGCCGAGGTGCGCGGCGCCGGCCTGTGGCGCGGCATCGTGCTCACCGAGCCGGTCGCCGCCGCCGCGGAGCGGGCGGCCCGGGAGGCCGGGTTCCTCATCAACGCGGCCGCCCCGGACGTCCTGCGCCTGGCCCCGCCGCTGGTGGTCACCGCGGTCCAGCTGAACGCGTTCGTCGAGGCGCTTCCGGGCGTGCTCGACGCCGCTAGGGTCACGCCGTGAAGACATCGACGGGAGCCCGGGCGTGAGTGCCACGGAGGTCCTCGTCGTCGAGGACGACCCGAGCGTGCGGGGCCTGTTGCACACGCTGCTGTCCGCGGAGGGCTACGAGGTGGCCACGGCGTCCGACGGCCTGGCGGGCCTGGTGAAGGCGAGCGCCTCCAAGCCGGCGCTGGTGCTGCTGGACCTCATGATGCCGGACCTCGGCGGCGTACGCGTGCTCGAAGAGCTGCGCGACGATCCGGCGCTGGCGGACATCCCGGTGATCGTCGTGACAGGCAAGGTCGATGCGGTCCCCGGTATGCGGGACCTGTTGGGAGAGGACAACGTGTTCGTCAAGCCGTTCGCGGTCGCCGAGCTGCTCAACCGGATCGGGGATGTCACGGGTGGACCGGTGAGCCACTGATGGTGCGCCACTTCCTCGCCGACGACGACCTGACCCCCGCCGAGCAGGCCCAGGTCCTGGACCTGGCAGCCGAGCTCAAGAGCAAGCGGTACGCCGGCCAGCCCGGCGGCCCGCTGCACGGCAGGTCCGTCGCCGTCGTGTTCGAGAAGCCGAGCACCCGGACCCGGCTGTCCTTCGAGGTCGGCATCGCCGAGCTCGGCGCGCACCCGGTCATCCTCGACGCGCAGTCCACCCAGCTGGGCCGCGGCGAGACGATCGAGGACACCGCGCGGGTGCTGTCCCGCTACGTCAGCGCCATCGTGATCCGGACCTTCGGCGACGACCGCATCCGCGCGCTCGCGGCGGCCAGCAGCGTGCCGGTCGTCAACGCGCTGACCGACGGCTACCACCCGTGCCAGATCCTCGCCGACCTGCAGACCATCCGGGAGCGCAAGGGCCGTACCGAGGGGCTCACCCTGAGCTACCTCGGCGACGGCGCCAACAACATGGCGCACTCGTACCTGCTGGGTGCGGCGATGGCCGGCATGAACGTCCGGATCGGGGCGCCCGAGGGCTACCTCCCGGACGAGGACGTCGTACGCCGGGCGAAGGCGTACGGCACCGACATTCTCGTCACCACCGACGCGCGGGAGGCCGCCGCCGGCACCGACGTGCTGTGCACCGACGTGTGGGTCTCCATGGGCATGGCCGGCGAGGCCGAGCGCCGCCGCGACCTCACGCCGTACGCCGTCGACGAGGCGGCGCTGGCCGCAGCCGCCGACGACGCCGTCGTCCTGCACTGCCTGCCCGCGCACCGGGGCGAGGAGATCGCCGCCTCCGTCATCGACGGGCCGCAGTCCGCGGTCTGGGACGAGGCGGAGAACCGGCTGCACGCGCAGAAGGCGCTGCTGACCTGGCTGCTCGAGCAGGCCTGACCATGTCTGCCGTGTCCGGTCCCCGCCGCCCCGAGCCGCGGGCAGCCGTCCCGCTGACGAAGGCGGCGCGGCAGGCCCGGATCGTGGCGCTGCTCGACGACCGCGCGGTGTCCAGCCAGACCGAGCTCGGCAGGCTGCTCGCCGAGTCCGGCGTCGAGGTCACCCAGGCGACGCTCTCGCGTGACCTGGAGGAGCTCGGCGCCGTCAAGGTCCGCACGCCGTCCGGGATGACGTACGCCGTCCCGCCGGAGGGCTCGCCGCGCGGCGGCACCGCGGAGGCGGTCGACAACCGGCTCGCCCGCCTGCTCGAGGAGCTGCTCGTCAGCGCCGAGGCCACCGGCGGCCTCGTCGTCCTGCGCACGCCGCCCGGCGGCGCCCACCTGCTCGGCTCGGCGCTGGACCGCGCCGGCCTGCCCGAGGTCGCCGGAACCGTCGCCGGCGACGACACCGTCCTGCTCGTCTGCCGCACCCCCGCTGAACCGGCCACCCCGGCCTCGACCGCCCTCGCCGCGCGCCTGTTGCGCCTGGCGGAGGGCCGACACCTAGGAGATTTCCAGTGAAAGACCGCGTCGTCCTCGCCTACTCCGGAGGGCTCGACACGTCCGTGGCCATCGGCTGGATCGCCGAGCTGACCGGGCAGGAGGTCGTCGCCGTGGCGGCCGACGTCGGCCAGGGCGGCGAGGACCTCGAGGTCATCCGTCAGCGCGCCCTCGACTGCGGCGCCGTCGAGGCGGTCGTCGTCGACGCGCGGGACGAGTACGCCGACGAGTACTGCCTGCCGGCGCTCAAGGCGAACGCGCTCTACATGGGCCGCTATCCGCTGGTCTCCGCTCTGTCCCGCCCGCTGATCGTGAAGCACATGGTGCAGGCGGCCCGCGACCACGGCGCGACCACGATCGCGCACGGCTGCACCGGCAAGGGCAACGACCAGGTCCGCTTCGAGGTCGGCATCGGCGCGCTCGCGCCGGACCTCAAGGTCTCCGCCCCGGTCCGCGACTCCGGCATGACCCGCGACAAGGCGATCGCGTTCGCCGCCGACAAGGGCCTGCCGATCGACGTCAACAAGAAGTCGCCGTACTCCATCGACCAGAACGTCTGGGGCCGCGCGGTCGAGACCGGCTTCCTCGAGGACCCGTGGAACGGCCCGATCGAGGACGTCTACTCGTACACCTCGGACCCGAAGACCCCGCGCGACGCCGACGAGCTGGTGCTGACCTTCGAGCACGGCGTGCCGGTCGCCATCGACGGCCGCAAGGTCTCGGTGCTGGAGGCGATCCAGGAGCTCAACACCCGGGCCGGCGCGCAGGGCGTCGGGCGGCTCGACATGGTCGAGGACCGGCTCATCGGCATCAAGAGCCGGGAGATCTACGAGGTGCCCGGCGCGCAGGTGCTCATCACCGCGCACCAGGAGATGGAGAACCTCACCATGGAGCGCGACCTGGCCCGCTTCAAGCGGCAGGTCGACCAGCGCTGGGGCGAGCTCGTCTACGACGGCTTGTGGTTCTCGCCGCTCAAGCGCGCGCTCGACGCGTTCATCGACAGCGCGTCCCGCAACGTCTCCGGCGAGGTGCGGCTGACCCTGCACGGCGGTACCTGCACGGTCAGCGGCCGGCGGAGCGACGCGTCGCTCTACGACTTCAACCTCGCGACGTACGACGAGGGCGACACGTTCGACCAGTCGCTGGCCAAGGGCTTCGTCGAGCTGTGGGGCATGCCCAGCAAGATCGCCGCGCAGCGCGACCTGCGGCTCGGCCAGTGACGACGGGAACCAGCCTGTGGGGTGGCCGGTTCGAGGGTGGTCCGTCCGAGGCGCTGGCGCGGCTGTCCGTCAGCGTCCACTTCGACTGGCGGCTCGCGCCGTACGACCTGCTCGGGTCCAAGGCGCACGCCCGGGTGCTGCACCGGGCCGGGCTGCTCGACGCGACTGAGCTCGAGCGGATGCTCGGCGCCCTCGACGAGTTGAGCGACGAGGCCGCCAGCGGGGCGTTCCGGCCGACGGTGGAGGACGAGGACGTCCACACCGCCCTGGAGCGCGGGCTGCTGGAGAAGCTCGGCACGCTCGGCGGCAAGCTGCGCGCCGGCCGGTCCCGCAACGACCAGGTGGCGACCGACCTGCGGCTCTACCTGCGCGACCACGCTCGGGAGGTGGTCCGGCGGCTGGCCTCGCTCGAGGAGGCGCTCATCGAGCAGGCGGCCCAGCACCTGGACACCCCGGCCCCCGGCATGACGCACCTGCAGCACGCGCAGCCGGTGCTGTTCGCGCACCAGCTGCTCGCGCACGTGCAGGCCTTCGTCCGCGACGTGCAGCGGCTGCGCGACTGGGACGTCCGGGCGTCGGTCTCGCCGCTCGGCTCGGGCGCACTCGCCGGCAGCTCGCTGCCGGTCGACCCGGTCTCGACAGCGGCCGAGCTCGGCTTCTCGGCCGCGGCGGCCAACTCGATGGACGCCGTCGCCGACCGCGACTTCGTGGCGGAGTTCCTCTTCGCCGCCGCCCTGCTGGGCGTTCACCTGTCCCGGTACGGCGAGGAGGTGGTCCTGTGGAACAGCTCGGAGTTCGGCTGGGTCACCCTGGACGACGCGTTCTCGACCGGCTCGTCGATCATGCCGCAGAAGAAGAACCCGGACATCGCCGAACTGGCCCGCGGCAAGGCCGGCCGGCTGATCGGGCACGTCACCGGCACGCTGGCCATGCTCAAGGGCCTGCCGCTGACCTACGACCGGGACATGCAGGAGGCGCAGGAGCCGTCGTTCGACGCGGTCGAGACGCTGCTGCTCGTCCTGCCGGCGCTCGCCGGCATGACGCAGACGATGACCGTGCACGGTGAGGTCCTGGAGGCGTCCGCGCCCACCGGGTTCGCGCTGGCCACCGACATCGCCGAGCAGCTGGTCAAGAACGGCGTGCCGTTCCGCGAGGCGCACGAGGCGGTCGGGCACCTGGTGGTGTGGTGCACGGTCAACGGCCGCGAGCTGCACGAGGTGGACGACGCCGAGCTGGCACACATCTCGCCGCACCTGACGCCGGACATCCGCACGGTGCTCGACGTGCGCGGGGCGATCGCCTCCCGCCAGGGCTTCGGCGGCACCGCCCCGGTGCGGGTCGCCGAGCAGCTCGAGGCGCTGCGCCGCGAGGTCGAGGCCCAGCGGGCATGGGCGGACGCCGCCCCGGCGTGATGCTGACAGGACCGGTCGAGCAGGTGGCGCCGAGGTTGCTCGGCGCCATCCTGCGCGCCGGCGACGTCGCCGTACGCCTGACCGAGGTCGAGGCGTACGCGGGGGAGTCCGACCCCGGATCGCACGCGTTCCGGGGCCGGACACCACGGACCGAGGTCATGTTCGGTCCGCCGGGCCGTGCGTACGTGTACTTCACGTACGGCATGCACTGGTGCATGAACGTCGTGACCGGAGCCGACGGCGACGCGTCGGCGGTGCTGCTGCGCGCCGGTGAGGTCGTCGAGGGACTGGAGATCGCCCGGGCCCGCCGCCCTCACCTGTCCGACCGGGATCTGGCGAGGGGTCCGGCCCGGCTGACCAAGGTGCTCGGGGTGGACGGCTCGTATGGCGGCACGGACCTGTTCGCGCCCGCCTCGCCGTTGCTGCTGGTGCCCGGCGTACCGGTCGACCCCACGGCGGTCCGGTCCGGGCCGCGGGTCGGTATCGCGGGGGCGGGGGCCGCTACGCCCTGGCGGTTCTGGCTCGACGGCGAGCCGACGGTGTCCGCGTACAAACCCGGTGTACCCCGTGCGCGAAGATCTGCCGTATGAACGACATCCTCGGCGAGCTCAGCTGGCGCGGCCTGATCGCGCAGACCACCGATCTGGACGCGCTGCGGCGGGACCTCGCCGCCGGACCGCTGACCCTCTACTGCGGCTTCGACCCGACGGCCGAGAGCCTGCACGTGGGCAACCTCATGCCGCTGCTGACGCTGCGCCGGTTCCAGCTGGCCGGCCACCGGCCCATCGCGCTCGCCGGCGGGGCCACCGGCTTCGTCGGTGACCCGAGCGGCCGCGACAGCGAGCGCACCCTCATGGACGCCGAGACCATCAAGGGCCGGGTCGGGCGGATCCGGGCCCAGATGGAGCGGTTCCTGGACTTCGGGGACGGGCCGACCGATGCGCTCATGGTCGACAACCTCGACTGGACCGGGCAGATGTCGGCCATCGAGTTCCTGCGCGACGTCGGCAAGCACTTCTCGGTCAACGTCATGCTGCAGCGCGAGTCCGTCAGTGCACGGCTCGAGGGCGGCGGCCTGTCGTACACCGAGTTCAGCTACGTCCTGCTGCAGAGCAACGACTACCGGGAGCTCTACCGCCGGTACGGCTGCCGGCTGCAGGTGGGCGGCAACGACCAGTGGGGCAACATCACCGCCGGTCTCGACCTGATCCGGCGGACCGAGAGCGGCTCGGGCCACGCGCTGACGGTGCCCCTTGTGACCAGCGCGACCGGACAGAAGTTCGGCAAGAGCACCGGCGGCGGGTCGCTGTGGCTGGACCCGGCGATGACCTCGCCGTACGCGCTGTACCAGTACTTCCTCAACACCGACGACCGTGACGTGTCGACGTACCTGCGCTACCTGACCTTCCTGCCGCGGGAGGAGATCGAGGCGCTGGACGCCGCGGTCGCCGAGCGGCCGCACGCCCGGGAGGCGCAGCGCCGGCTGGCCGAAGAGATCGTGGCGCTCGTCCACGGGCGGGACGAGGTCGGCCGGGTGCAGGCGGCCAGCGCGGCCCTGTTCGGCGGCGGCGCGCTGGAGGGTCTCGATGAGCCCACGCTGGCGGCGGCGCTGGCCGAGGCTCCGTCGGTGAGCGTGGCGGGGGAGGTCCCCCCGCTGGTGGACCTGCTGGCCGAAGGCCTGTCGCTGTCGAAGTCGGACGCCCGCCGGGCGGTACGTGACGGCGGCGCCTACCTGAACAACGCGCGGGTCACGGACGAGGCGGCCGTGCCGGGGGAGGGGGACTGGCTGCACGGCCGGTTCCTCGTGCTGCGGCGCGGCAAGCGGTCCGTCGCGGTCGTGGAGCGGGCGAAGGCCTGACCGGCTCAGCGCTTGCCGAGGCGGCTTGACCGGTCTTGCCGACCTGGGCCACCGCTGGCGAGAGGCTCACCGCCGGGGAACCGGCCCGCCGCGTGCCAGGTCCCGCCCACCGCTGGGGACCCGCCCCGCCGCGAGCCACGTCCCGGCCAGCCCGGGTGCCGCCGCCCGCGGGAGCAGACGCTTCCACCTCGTTGCTCCCTGGTCCGCCACGATGCTCGCTCCCCGTAGGTGGATGCCGTGGCTCCCGGACCGGATGCTGCGGCCGGCGTGCCGCCCGAACAGCGGGCGCAGTTGCGCCTGGGTTTCCGGAGTCTCCGACAGGCTGGGCTGAACGCCCGTCGGCCGGTTGATGAACCTTCCGAGGGCCGAGTTGCACAAGAGTTCACCGTGCTTGAGCTGCGACACAGGTGACGCAGACCACGGGCCTGCGGGGCCCAGCCGTTTGACTCCTGGCCCCAGGGCTCGTAGCTTCTCTTTCACCCCCGGAGCACCGGACACCAGCAAGAACCACACGCTGGCGGACGATCCGAGGGTCACCCCGCAAGGACGACACGGGATAACCGTGTCCCCGCGGAGTGGGAAACCGCCGAAAGAAACCACACGGTTTCATACGGTAGGCTCCATAGAGAACGAGTTGCCCCGAGAACGGCCGAGAGGTTGGTTCGAGGAGAGCGCCCGATCCTTGAGAACTCAACAGCGTGCTGAAAGTCAGTGCCAAATACCTCGTCATGGGGCAGGTTGGCATCCTCGTTCGGGGGTGTTGCTTGTCGCAGACGAATTCCTTTTGGTGAACAGAATGTAATGTATTGCTAGTTACGTCTGCTCGCCGGGATGTTTTTAGCTGTCGCCTTCAGGGGCGCAGCGACTCTCTTGGTCGGTCTCATCTTCGGGTGCGGCTGGCCGTGTATACCTTAATGGAGAGTTTGATCCTGGCTCAGGACGAACGCTGGCGGCGTGCTTAACACATGCAAGTCGAGCGGTGAACCTCTTTCGGGAGGGGATCAGCGGCGAACGGGTGAGTAACACGTGGGCAACCTGCCCCTAGCTCTGGGATAACTCCGGGAAACCGGGGCTAATACCGGATACGAGACTGCGCGGCATCGCGTGGTCTGGAAAGTTTTTCGGCTAGGGATGGGCCCGCGGCCTATCAGCTTGTTGGTGGGGTAATGGCCTACCAAGGCGACGACGGGTAGCCGGCCTGAGAGGGCGACCGGCCACACTGGGACTGAGACACGG
>JAOPWV010000005.1 GCA_025965475.1 Frankiales bacterium
CGCGGCCAGGCGGGCGGCAGCTGCCGTCGCAGCCGGTCTGCTCAGCTGCCGGCTGGACGGGGACGTGGCCGACGTCGTGGTGGTCCTGCGGCCACCGGGCCCGCTGGGAGGCCTCGGCCAAGCCACGTCGCGGGCCAGGGCCGGTCCGGCGGCTGAGACGGCAGCCCGGCCGGCCGGGTAGCCGCGGCCAGGAGCCGGCCGCCCGGGTGAGAGACCGCCCGACCGCTCGACCTGGTACACGTGGTGACGGCGCGTAACGTCCCGGATGGTCCCGTTGCGTCGGGCCCAGAGCCTGCGGTCCGAGCAGCGGGAGGCAGACCGGCATGCAGCCGTCGTTCGTCGTCCCGCCGGTGCCGGCGGTCCCCCGGGCGTTCCGCGCCCTGCTCGGCGACGCGCTGCGCCGGCCGGGCGGACGGCGCTGCGTCTCGGTGCTGTCGATGGTGCTCTTCGTCGCGGGCATCGCGATGTTCGCCTACCCGGTCGGCACCGACCTCTACGGCGGCTACCGACAGCAGCATCTCCAGCAGCAGGTGCAGGGCGGCTTCGACGACCCGGTCGTCCAGCACACCTACCGCCAGCGCAAGGTGGCCGTCGGGGACGGCCTCACCCTGCTGCGCATCCCGAAGATCGGCGTCAAGGTGCTCGTCGTCGAGGGGACCACGCAGGACGCCCTGCGGGCCGGTGCGGGCCACTACCCGGGTACGCCGCTGCCGGGCGACGCCGGCAACGTCGCCATCGCGGGCCACCGCACGACGTACGGCCGGCCGTTCAACCGGCTCGACGAGCTCGGCCCGGGCGACGAGCTGACGCTCGAGACGCCGCTCGGGACCTACACGTACCGCGCGGTGCCCGCGTTCGGCGGACACGCCAACCCGTGGGTCGTCGTACCGACCGACTTCTCGGTGGTCAGCCAGAGCACCGGGCATCTGCTGACGCTGACCACGTGCAACCCCAAGGGCAGCGCGAGCCAGCGCCTGATCCTGCGGTTCGCGCTCGTCGCCGGCCGCCCCAAGGCGCCCGCCGCGCAACCGGACGCCACCGACAGCACGACGCCCGCCGGAGAACCGACGGGCGCCGCACGAGGCTGACGTGGACAGCTGATCAGGGCTACCGGTGGAACAGTCCCGGCCGGCTGCTCTCGGCCGGGACATCGGTACGTACCGCGTGCCGTCCGGCCGTGTTGCCGTCGGCCGGGTCGGGAGAGACCGGGGCGGCCTCCAGACGCGCGGTGCGTTCGTGTTCGAGCTCCGCCTGCAGCCGCGCGTTCTCCTCGGCGAGGGTCTCGCGCTCGTCGTGCACGTCCCGGACCTCCCGCTTGAGGCCGACCCGCTTGGACCGCCGGCGGGTGGCGCCGGCCAGCATGATCGCCAGGCCGAGGCCGAACACGACGCCGGTGATGGCGCCGACGAGGAACAGGCCGCCGAGCGAGACGTTCGACAGCGACACCCCGAAGGCCGAGGCGGCCACCGGGTCGGTGTTGGACAGCACGACGCCTGCGGTGAGCAGGCCGGACAGCACGATCAGGACGAGACCGAGGGCAACCACGGCGGGCTCCAGACGTAGACGGACAGTTGCCGTCCTCCTACCCCGCGGAAGCCGTCGCCAGACCGGTCGCGAGAACCGCGTCCAGGAACCGCACCGCACCGGCCTTGTCCAGCGGCTCGTTGCCGTTGCCGCACTTGGGCGACTGCACGCAGGACGGGCAGCCGGTCGTGCACTCGCAGGAGGCGATGGCGTCCCGGGTGGCCTGCAGCCAGGCGGCGCCACGGGCGTAGCCGCGCTCGGCGAATCCGGCCCCGCCCGGATGCCCGTCGTACACGAACACCGTGCACTCGCCGGTGTCCTCGTGCAGCGCGGTCGAGACACCGCCGATGTCCCAGCGGTCGCAGGTCGCGAACAGGGGGAGCAGGCCGATGGCCGCGTGCTCAGCCGCGTGCGCGGCGCCCGGCACGTCGGCCCACTCCAGCCCGGCCTGCGTCAGGACCTCCGCGGGCACCGTGTACCAGACCGAGCGCGTCCGGAGCTCGCGCGGCGGCAGGTCCAGCGGCTCCTCGCCGAGCACCTCGCCGCTGCCGAGCCGCTTGCGCAGGAACGACACGACCTGGTTGGTCACGTCGACCGTGCCGAACGAGAGCGTCACCCCCTCATACGACGCGCTGCGGAGAGTCTCGACGACGCGGATGTCGGTCACGTCCCGGGCGGACGTCGAGTAGTCGGGGTCGTCCGGCCGGACCAGCGCGACCGACTCCTCGAGGTCGAGCCGCTCGACGACGTAGGTCTCGCCCTGGTGCAGCTAGACCGCGCCGGTCTGCGCCTGCCCGTGCGCGGACGACGCGTCGACGGTCCCCAGCAACCGCCCGGTCCCGCTCTCGACCAGGCGTACCGGCGGGCCGCCGGCGCCGCGGATGTCCACCTCGGGCCGTTCGCGGGACGTCCAGAACCAGCCCTTCGGCCGCGACCGGAGCACCCCCCGGCGTACGAGGTCGGCGAGCAGCAGCTTCACCTCGTCCGGGTCCCCGAACAGCGGCAGGTCGGCCTCCGTCAGCGGGAGCTCGGCGGCGGCGCAGCACAGGTGCGGGCCGAGCACGTACGGGTTGGACGGGTCGAGCACGGTCGTCTCGACGGGCCGACCGAACAGCGCCTCCGGGTGATGCACGAGGTAGGTGTCGAGCGGGTCGTCCCGGGCGACGAAGACCGCCAGCGCACCCTGACCGGCGCGGCCGGCGCGGCCGGCCTGCTGCCAGACCGAGGCGACGGTCCCCGGCCAGCCGGTCAGGACGACCGCGTCCAGCCCCGCCACGTCCACGCCGAGCTCCAGCGCGTTCGTCGCCGCGACGCCCAGCAGGTCGCCGGACTGCAGGCGCCGCTCGAGCTCCCGGCGCTCCTCGGGCAGGTAGCCGCCGCGATAGGCGGCCACCCGGGAGCCGAGCTCCGGGGCCGCCTCGAGCAGCGCGCGGCGCGCGTTCATGGCCACCGACTCCGCGCCGCGCCGGGACCGGACGAAGGTGATCGTCCGGGCGCCCTCGATGACCAGGTCGGCGAGCAGGTCGCCGGTCTCCGCGGTGGCGGACCGGCGGACCGGTGCGCCGTGCTCGCCGCCGTAGTCCGGCATCAGCGGGGGTTCCCAGAGCGCGAACTCGGTGGCCCCGCGCGGGGACGCATCATCCGTCACCGGGACGACGTCCAGCCCGGTCAGCCGGCCGGCCGACTCCTCCGGCGAGGACACCGTGGCCGAGGCGAGCAGGAAGACCGGCGAGGCGCCGTACCGCTCGCAGATCCGGCGCAGCCGCCGCAGGACGTGCGCGACGTGCGAGCCGAAGACCCCCCGGTAGGTGTGGCACTCGTCGATGACGACGTACTTCAGGCCGCGCAGGAAGGTGGCCCAGTCGGCGTGCCGCGGCAGGATCCCGCGGTGCAGCATGTCCGGGTTCGTCAGCACCAGCCGGCCGTGCCGGCGAACCCAGTCCCGCTCCTCGCGGGGGGTGTCGCCGTCGTACGTCGCGGCGCGGACGGCCATCAGGTTCAAGGCGCGTACGGCGCGCAGCTGGTCCGTGGCGAGCGCCTTGGTGGGGGACAGGTACAGCGCGGTCGCCCGCTCGTCCTCCAGCTGCGACGACAGCACGGGCAACAGGTAGGCGAGCGACTTGCCGCTCGCGGTCCCGGTGGCGATCACGACGGAGGACCCGCCGCGCGCCAGGTTCGCCGCCTGGGCCTGGTGCTCCCACGGCGCGGGAACGCCGGCGTTCCGGAGCCGGTCCACGAGCAGCGGGGCCGCCCACTCCGGCCACTCCGCCGTTCGCCCCACGCGCGGCCGGACATGCTCGACGTGCGTCACGCGCTCGCCCCGGGTGGGGTCGCGGACCAGGCGTCCCAGCAAGGTTTCCGGCAGGCTCGTCACGACCGGGCCATTGTCCCTGCTGCTGGCGCGGGCAGCACGGACGATGGCCGGCGCGCGCTTGCGGTTAGATCTTGGGTGCCCGGGTACGGCAGTGCCGGGGTCCCGGTGGGAGCCTGATACTCGTACGTCACAACCGGGGGGCGGGAGCGCCCTCCGACTGCTGCATGGAGGAAAGCCGTGGACCTGTCCCTGTCGACCCGTACCGAGGGTGACCGCACCGTCGTGGTCGTGGGTGGCGAGATCGACGTCTACACGGCGCCGAAGCTCCGAGAGCAGCTCATCGACCTGGTCAGCAGTGGTCAGTACCACCTGGTCGTCGACATGGAGGGTGTCGAGTTCCTCGACTCCACCGGCCTCGGTGTCCTGGTCGGCGGGCTCAAGCGCGTGCGCGCCCACGAGGGCTCGCTGCGTCTCGTGTGCACCCAGGAGCGCATCCTGAAGATCTTCCGGATCACCGGCCTGACGAAGGTGTTCCCGATCCACGGCTCCGTCGAGGAGGCTGTGGCGGCTACGGACTGACGTCCGAGCCCCCACCCGCAGATGGCACACGTCGAGCTCACGCTCAGCCCGCTACCCGCGCACGTACGTACCGTGCGTCTCGTCGCCGTCGCCGCCGCGCGGCGGGCGGGGCTCGAGGCCGGCCTCGTCGACGAGCTGCGTCTCGCCCTGGGCGAGGCGTGCTCGCGCGCGGTGGCCCTGCACGCCCGGCATGCGCCGGACGTGCCGGTCTCGGTGCTCGTCACCGACGGCCCGGACGGGCTCACGGTCGAGGTGAGGGACCGTGGCCCCGCCGCCGGGCCGCTCTCCGGCAACCTGGCCGAAGAGATGCTCGACAACGCCGACGAGCCCGATGGGCTCGTTGATCCCGATGTGGCTCTGGCGGTCCTGTCCGGACTCGTCGACGACTGCGACATCGCGGTGCGCCCGGACGGGACGACGGTCACCATGCGGTGGCCGCTGCCGCCGCCGGTACTCGGTGTCGCCGGCCCCGGATCGACGGCCGTCGCGCAGGCCTGACCGCCTGGCGTACTGCCCCTCCTGACCCGCCTCAGGGTGATCTGGACCACACCCGGTTGATCACGCCTGGTACGACGGCCGTTATGCTCCCGCCGCTCGTCCCCCGGCCGCGCTGAGCGCGGCCGAACGCGTGATGCCTGCGGGCGACCGTCGGCACCCATACCAGGAGGATGCATGCGCTCGCTCACCCTCGCCGCCGGCGGGGATCGTCTCGCCTCACTCGCAGATGGCGATCGTTCGATCGTCGTCGCCGTCCTTCTCGCCTCCCTCGTGGCGCTCGTCTTCGCCGCCGTCTTCGCCCGGGAGGTCCTTGCCGCCGAGCAGGGTCCCGAGCGGATGCGGGAGATCTCCCGAGCCGTCCAGGAGGGGGCCGCGGCGTACCTGTCCCGGCAGTTCCGCACGCTGGCGATCTTCGCCGGTCTCGTCTTCCTGCTCCTGTTCCTGCTGCCCGCCCACGACACCAGCGTCCGGGTCGGCCGCTCCGTGTTCTTCCTGGTCGGCGCCGGCTTCTCCGCGCTGGTCGGCTTCATCGGGATGACCCTCGCGACCCGCGCCAACGTCCGCGTGGCGCACGCCGCCAACACGACCGGCACCAAGCGCGCGCTGCGCATCGCGTTCCGCTCCGGCGGCGTGGTCGGCATGTTCACCATCGGCCTGGGCCTGCTCGGCGCGTCCGTCGTACTGCTGGCCTACAACAACTACGCGCCCGAGGTCCTCGAGGGCTTCGGCTTCGGTGGCGCGCTGCTCGCGATGTTCATGCGCGTCGGCGGTGGCATCTTCACGAAGGCCGCGGACGTCGGCGCCGACCTGGTCGGCAAGGTCGAGCAGGGCATCCCCGAGGACGATCCGCGCAACGCCGCCACGATCGCCGACAACGTCGGTGACAACGTCGGTGACTGCGCGGGCATGGCCGCCGACCTCTTCGAGTCGTACGCCGTCACGCTCGTCGCGGCCCTGATCCTCGGCCAGGCGGCCTTCGGCTCCGAGGGCCTCGTCTTCCCGCTGATCGTGCCGGCCATCGGTGTCATCACCGCGCTGGTCGGCATCTACGCCACGGCCCCCCGCGACAGCGACCGCACGGGCATGAGCGCCATCAACCGCGGGTTCTTCCTGTCGGCGATCGTCTCCGCGGTCCTCGTGGCCGTCGCGGCGTACAGCTACCTGCCGAGCACCTTCGCGGGGCTGCACGGCGGCACCACGAGCGACCGCGACCCGCGTCTGATCGCCGTGGTCGCCGTCATCATCGGCATCGTCCTGGCCAGCCTCATCCAGGTCCTGACCGGCTACTTCACCGAGACTGCCCGCAAGCCGGTGCGGGAGATCGGCCGGTCGTCGCTGACCGGTCCGGCGACGGTGATCCTGGCCGGCATCTCGGTGGGCCTCGAGTCCGCCGTCTACTCGGCCATCCTCATCGGCGGTGCGGTCTACGCCGCCTTCCTGCTCGGCGGCGGATCCACCGTCGTGGCGCTGTTCGCAGTCGCGCTGGCCGGGACCGGGCTGCTCACGACGGTCGGCGTCATCGTCGCGATGGACACCTTCGGCCCGATCAGCGACAACGCGCAGGGCATCGCCGAGATGTCCGGCGAGGTCGGCGAGGAGGGCGCCCTGGTCCTGACCAGCCTGGACGCGGTCGGCAACACGACCAAGGCGATCACCAAGGGCATCGCGATCGCCACCGCCGTCCTCGCGGCGACCGCGCTGTTCGGCTCCTTCCGCACGTCGGTCGAGCGGGCGCTCGTCACCGCTGGGCGCAGTGCCAACGACTTCTCGCTGTCGATCGAGAAGCCGAACCTGCTGTTCGGCCTCATCATCGGCGCGTCCGTCGTGTTCCTGTTCTCCGGGCTGGCCATCAGCGCGGTGTCCCGCGCGGCCGGGCGGGTGGTCTTCGAGGTACGCGAGCAGTTCCGCACCCACCCGGGCATCATGACCTTCGACGAGAAGCCCGACTACGCCCGCGTCGTCGACATCTGCACGAAGGACTCGCTGCGTGAGCTCGCGACGCCCGGTCTGCTCGCGGTCCTGGCGCCGATCTCGGTCGGGTTCGCCCTCGGCTACGCGCCGCTCGGTGCCTTCCTCGCCGGCGCCATCGCGGCCGGTGTCCTCATGGCCGTCTTCCTGTCCAACTCGGGCGGAGCCTGGGACAACGCCAAGAAGCTCATCGAGGACGGCACGCACGGCGGCAAGGGGTCGCCGGCGCACGAGGCGACCATCATCGGCGACACCGTCGGGGACCCGTTCAAGGACACCGCCGGGCCGGCCCTCAACCCGCTGATCAAGGTGATGAACCTGGTCGCCCTGCTCATCGCCCCGAGCGTCGTGAAGTACGGCATCGGCGCCGACGCGAACCTCGGCGTCCGGTTCGTGATCGCCGCGATCGCCATCCTCGGCATCGTCGCCGCCGTGACCGTGAGCAACAAGCGCGGCGTCGCGGGGGCGGCCGAGGTGGTCGAGAAGGTCAGCACCTCGGCCTGACCTCCGCAGGTCCCGTCCACAGGGCCCGCTTCCCCGTCGTACGGCGGTGGAGCGGGCCTTGTGGCTTCCACGCTCCGTCCTCACACGGATGCACGCTCGGTCTACGCCGCACCCTGACCCGGTAGCCGTCCGGCCGCTGCCGGTAGCGTCCGACCGATGACCGCGCCGCAGACCGACCCGGCCGACCTGCCCGAGCTCCCCGACCCGGCCGCGCTGCTGGCGGACGCGCCGCGGATGCGGGACGCGCTCGATCGGGCCGGCTGGTCGCCGGCGGCGCTCGACGACCTCCTCGGGGTCACCGCGCGGACCCACCTCGACCGGGACGAGCTCGCACCTGTCCTGCGGCGCACCCGGGACGGCAGCCCGCTGTCCACCCTCGCCCGGCTGTTCGTCGCCGGCGTGTCGGTGCCGCCCGGCGCGGCCGCGGCCGCGGGCGTCCCGGCCTCCTGGCTGCGCCCGGAGGGCGACGGGGTCACCAGTCCGGTCCGGCTGCAGCCGGTCTCCCACGGCGGTGTCGACGTGACCGCACCGCACGACCCCGGCCGCGCCGCGACAGGCGTCCACCCCGAACAGGTGCTCGGCGTCGGCGCGGCCAGCCTGACGCTGGCGGCCGCCACCCCCCGTCGCAATGTCGCCCGCACCCTCGACCTGGGCACCGGCTGCGGGGTCCAGGCGCTGTTCGCCGAGGACCACTCGGCGACCGTCGTCGCCACCGACCGCAACCCGCGGGCCGTGGCGTTCACGCAGCTCGCGGCGACGCTCGGCGGCGTCGAGCTCGACTCCCGGCAGGGCGACCTGCTCGCGCCGGTGGCCGGCGAGACGTTCGACCTCGTCGTGTCCAACCCGCCGTTCGTCGTGAGTCCCGGCGCCCGCTACACCTACCGCGACGCGGGCCTCGACGGCGACGAGGTCTGCCGGCGCCTGGTCCGCGACCTGCCGTCGGTCCTCGCGCCGGGCGGGGTCGCCGTGCTGCTCGTCAACTGGCTGCACGTCGAGGACGAGGACGGCGACGCCCGGGTCCGGAGCTGGCTCGAGGGCACCGGCTGCGACGGCTGGGTGGTGCAGCGCGAGCTCGCCGCGCCGGAGGACTACGTCACGGCCTGGCTGCGCGACACGGACGAGGGCCCGCACTTCGACGAGCTGTACGACGAGTGGGTGGACTGGTTCCACGCCCGCCGGGTGGAGGCCGTGGCCTTCGGGGTGCTCGCGCTGCGCCGCCGTACGTCGGGTCAGGCGAAGGTCGTCCTCGACGAGGTCGACCAGCTGGTCGCCCCGACCTGGGGCGAGGAGGTGCTCGACCACTTCGCGCGGCTCGACGCCCTCGACGGCGACGTCCTCGACCGCGCCTGGCGGCTGCGCGACGACGTCCGGCTGCACCAGGTCGCCGAGCGTGACGACGAGGGCTGGATGGTGGAGAGCCAGCGTCTGCAGCAGTCCCGTGGGTTGCGCTGGACGGGCGGCACGGACGAACACGGCGCCGCGCTGCTCGCCGCCTGCGACGGCACGATGCCGCTGCGGACACTGTTCCAGTTGCTCGCCGTCGGCGCCGGGATCCCCGAGCAGGAGGCCGTCGAGCAGGGACTTCCGGTGGTGCAACGTCTTGTGGAGCAAGGGTTCCTCGTACCCTGACGGGGTGCCTCCCACAGTCCGGTCGCCCGGCTGAGAGGCTCACCCGGGGCACGACCGGCCCACTGCCCGCGTTTGACACGCCGGACGGGGCGGGGGTCCACTGCCCGCCGACCGTCACCACCCCTGATGTCGTCCTTGGAGAGATGTGCCCGACACCGACCTGGAGACCGCCACCGCTGTCGACGTTCCGACAGGCCGGCGGTCCTCGCGCACGGGTACCGGTACCGGGATGCGGCTGGTCATCGTCGAGTCCCCGGCCAAGGCCAAGAAGATCGCGTCGTACCTCGGCGCCGGCTACACCGTCGAGAGCTCGATCGGCCACATCCGTGACCTGCCGCGCAACGCCGCGGACGTCCCGGCCAGCCACAAGGGCCAGGCCTGGGCCCGGCTCGGCGTCGACGTGGACAACGACTTCCAGACCCTCTACGTCATCAGCGCCGACAAGAAGTCACAGGTCGCCAAGCTCCGCGCCCTGCTGAAGGACGCCGACGAGCTCTTCCTCGCGACCGATGAGGACCGCGAGGGCGAGGCGATCGCCTGGCACCTGCTCGAGACGCTCAAGCCCAAGATCCCGGTCCGCCGGATGGTCTTCCACGAGATCACCCCGCAGGCCATCCAGCACGCCGTCGAGACGCCCCGCGAGCTGGACCGGGCGCTCGTCGACGCGCAGGAGACCCGTCGCGTCCTCGACCGGCTCTACGGCTACGAGGTCTCGCCGGTCCTGTGGAAGAAGGTCATGCCCCGGCTGTCGGCCGGCCGCGTGCAGAGCGTCGCGACCCGGATCGTCGTCGAGCGCGAGCGGGCCCGGATGCGCTTCGTCGAGGCGTCGTACTGGGACGTCGAGGGCACCTTCCTCGCCGGCCGGCAGGACGACCCGACCGCGCCGCGGGCCCTCACCGCGACCCTCGTCGCGCTGGACGGCAAGCGCCTCGCCACCGGCCGTGACTTCGACGCCGACACCGGCCGGCTGCGGACCGACGCGGTCATCCAGGTCGACGAGGCGAGCGCCCGTTCCCTCGTCGAGCGGCTGGCCGACGTGCCGTTCGCGGTCCGCTCGGTCGAGGACAAGCCCTACACGCGCAAGCCGTACGCGCCGTTCATGACCTCGACGCTCCAGCAGGAGGGCGGCCGCAAGCTGCGCTTCTCCGCGCAGCGCGTCATGCAGACCGCCCAGCGGCTGTACGAGAACGGCTACATCACCTACATGCGTACCGACAGCATCAACCTGTCGGAGACCGCGGTGACCGCCGCCCGCCAGCAGGCCCGCGAGCTGTACGGGCCGGAGTACGTCCCGGACGCCCCGCGCCGCTACACGAGCAAGGTCAAGAACGCGCAGGAGGCGCACGAGGCCATCCGACCGTCCGGCGACGTGTTCCGGACACCGGGGGAGCTGGCCCGGGAGCTGTCCGGCGACGAACTGCGCCTGTACGAGCTGATCTGGCAGCGCACCGTCGCCTCCCAGATGGCCGACGCCCGGGGCGTCTCGGCCAACATCCGCCTCGGCGCGCAGACCGCCGACGGCGCCGACGCCGAGTTCTCCGCCAGCGGCAAGGTCATCACCTTCCCCGGGTTCCTGCGCGCCTATGTCGAGGGCAGCGACGACCCCGACGCCGAGCTGGAGAGCACCGAGCGACGGCTGCCCCGCGTGGCCGTCGGCGACGGCCTGGACGTCGACCGGCTCGAGGCTCAGGGGCACACGACCAGCCCCCCGGCCCGCTACACCGAGGCCTCGCTGGTCAAGCAGCTCGAGGAGCTGGGCATCGGCCGCCCCTCGACGTACGCCTCGATCATCACGACCGTCCAGGACCGCGGCTACGTCTGGAAGAAGGGCTCCGCCCTCGTCCCGACCTGGCTCGCCTTCGCGGTGATCGGGCTGCTCGAGCAGCACTTCGGCCGGCTCGTCGACTACGGGTTCACCGCGTCGATGGAGGACGACCTCGACAACATCGCCGACGGCGGCGAGAACTCCGTCGCGTGGCTGACGCGCTTCTACTTCGGCTCCGAGGACGGAGCGGAGGGCGGGCTGTCCCGGCAGGGCGGCCTGAAGAAGATGGTGCACGGCAACCTCGACGACATCGACGCGCGCGAGATCAACTCGATCCCGATCGGGCGCACGGAGGACGGCACCGAGGCCGTGGTCCGCGTCGGCCGGTACGGGCCGTACGTGCAGGTCGGTGAGCTGCGCGCCTCGCTGCCCGAGGACCTGGCCCCGGACGAGCTGACCCCCGCGCTCGCCCTCGAACTGGCCTCCGCACCGAGCGGCGACCGCACGCTCGGCCGGGACCCGGGGACCGGGTACGACGTCGTCGCCAAGGCCGGCCGGTACGGGCCGTACGTCTCGCTGGTCCTCCCGGAGGGCTCGAAGGACAAGCCGCCGACGGGCTCGCTGTTCGCCTCGATGTCGCTGGACACCATCACGCTGGAGCAGGCGCTCGAGCTGCTGACGCTGCCGCGGGTTCTCGGTGCTGCCGAGGACGGCGAGGAGATCACCGCGCAGAACGGCCGGTACGGGCCGTACATCTCCAAGGGCAAGGACTCGCGGTCGCTGACCAGCGAGGAGCAGCTGTTCACGGTCACCCTCGAGGACGCGCTGGCGCTGCTCGCGCAGCCCAAGCCGCGCGGTCGCGGTGCGGCGTCCGCGAAGCCGCCGCTCAAGGAGCTCGGCGCGGACCCGGTCACCGGCACGCCGATGGTCGTGAAGGAGGGCCGGTTCGGGCCCTACGTCACCGACGGCGAGACCAACGCGTCGCTGCGCAAGGGCGACGACATCGAGTCGCTGACCGACGAGCGGGCCGCCGAACTGCTCGCCGAGAGGCGCGCGCGCGGCCCGGCACCGAAGAAGACGGCCCGCAAGAAGGCGCCGGCCAAGAAGGCTCCGGCCAAGAAGGCGGCGCCGGTGAAGAAGGCGGCGAAGAAGGCCACGGCCCCCAAGGCTGCTGCCAAGAAGGCACCCGCCAAGAAGTCATAGTTCGTCGGGCGCGGCCGGGCGACGGCCCCGTAGGCTCGACGCTGTGAGCCGAGCCCCGAGTGCCGACGGGCTCCCGGATCCCGCCGACCTGGTGGGGGCGGGGGTGGGCCGAGCGCGCGGGGTCCTGTCGATCCGGCCGTTCCGGCAGCTGTTCACGGCGCTCGCGCTGTCCAGCTTCGGTGACTGGCTGGGTTTCCTCGCGACCACGGCGCTGGCCGCCCAGCTGGCAACCACCTTCGAGGGCAAGGCCTACGCCACCGGCGCCGTCCTGGTCTTCCGACTGCTGCCGTCGGTGCTGTTCGGGCCGTTGGCCGGCGCCTTCGCCGACCGGTTCGACCGGCGCCGGACGATGGTCGTCAGCGACCTGGTGCGGGCCGCTCTCTTCGTCTCGATCCCGCTGTCCGGTTCGCTGGTGTGGCTCATGGTGGCCACCTTCCTGGTCGAGGCCTTCGGGATGTTCTGGATCCCGGCCAAGGAGGCGTCCGTACCGAACCTGGTCGGCAAGGAGCGCCTGGAGGCCGCCAACCAGCTCTCCCTGATCGCGACGTACGGCTCTGCTCCGGTGGCCGCGGCGGCCTTCGCCCTGCTCGGCCTGGCCAACCGGGTGCTCGGCAACAACGTGCAGTTCTTCGCGAGCCGCCCGGTCGACCTCGCGCTGTACCTGAACGCGGCGACGTTCCTGTTCGCCGCCGTGACGGTCTTCCGGCTCGACATCCCGAGTCCGCACGGCGAGCGCGGCAGGAGCGGCGCCCCCGCCCCGACCCTGCTGGCGAGCGTCCGGGAGGGCTTCGCCTTCGCCCGAACCAGCCCGCTGGTGCGCGGCCTGCTCGTCGGGATGCTCGGCGCCCTGGCGGCGGGCGGCACGGTCATCGCGCAGGGCCAGCTGTTCGCCACCGAGGTGCTGTCCGGTGGCCAGGCGGCGTACGGCCTGCTGTTCGGCGCCGTGTTCGTGGGCATCGCCGCCGGCGTGGCTCTCGGCCCGCGCATGCTGGGGGACCTGTCCCGGCGGCGGGTGCTCGGCCCGACGATCGTCGGAGCCGGTGCCCCGCTCGTGGTGATGGCGCTGCTGCCGAACCTGTTCCTGGCCGTCCTGCTGACCCTCCTGGTCGGCTTCTTCGCGGGGATCGCCTACGTCGTGGGGCTGACCCTGCTCGGCGGCGAGGTGGACGACGAGTTCCGCGGCCGGGCGTTCGGCCTCGTCCAGTCGCTCATGCGGATCGACCTGCTGGTCGTCACCGCGGTGACGCCGTTCGTCTCCGGCGCCATCGGCCGTCGCACCGTCGAGCTGCCCGGGACCGCGCACCTCACCCTCAACGGGGTCTCCGTCACCCTCGTGCTCGGCGGCCTGCTGGGGATCGGCGTCGGCGTCCTCGCGTTCCGGCAGATGGACGACCGGCGCGGCGTGCCGTTGCGCACCGACCTGCTGAACCTGTTCAAGCGGACGCACGCGCCGTCGTACCCCGGCCTGTTCCTGGCGCTGGAGGGCGGTGAGGGCGCCGGCAAGTCCACCCAGACCCGGCTGCTCGTGGCCTGGCTCGAGCAGAGCGGCCGCGAGGTCGTCGTGACCCGCGAACCGGGCGCCACGCCGGCCGGCGCCCGGATCCGGGCCCTGCTGCTCGACCCGGCAACCGGATCGCTGGCCCCCCGTGCCGAGGCCCTGCTCTACGCCGCGGACCGCGCGCAGCACGTGGAGCACGTGATCGTGCCGGCGCTGCGGCGCGGGGCCGTCGTCGTGACCGACCGCTACGTCGACTCGTCGCTCGCCTACCAGGGCGCGGGCCGCGAGCTCGACCGTGAGGAGGTCGAGAAGCTGTCCCGCTGGGCGACCGGCGGCCTGAACCCGGACCTGACGCTGCTCCTGGACGTCGACCCGGTCGTCGGGCTCGCGCGGATCGCGGGTGCGCCGGACCGGATCGAGCAGGAGTCGCTCGCCTTCCACCGGCGGGTCCGCCAGGGCTTCCTCGACCTGGCCACGGCGCATCCCGAGCGGTACCTGGTCGTGTCCGCGGCCGAGCCGCCGCAGTCGGTGCACGACGCGGTCCGTGCGCGGGTCGGCGAGCTGCTGCCCGCGCACGACGCGCCCGTCCGGGAACCTGCCCGCCCATGAGCGTCTTCGACGACCTCGTCGGCCAGCAGCCGGTGGTCGCCCAGCTGCAGGCCGCCGCGGACGCGGCCGGCCGGATCGTGGCCGGGAACGACCGTGGCAGTTCGGCGATGACGCACGCGTGGCTGTTCACCGGGCCGCCGGGATCGGGACGGTCCGTAGCGGCGCGGGCGTTCGCAGCGGCGCTGCAGTGCGAACAGGGCGGTTGTGGGCACTGCGCGGCCTGCACCCAGGCGCTGGGGGGCACCCACCCCGATGTCGCGGTCGTCGTGCCCGAGGGGCTGCACCTGCTCGTCAACGACGCCCGGGAGGTCATCCTGCGCTCGTCGCGGGCACCGACCCGGGGCCGCTGGCAGGTGACCCTCATCGAGGACGCGGACCGCATGGAGGAGCGCACCTCCAACACCCTGCTCAAGGCCGTGGAGGAGCCGCCGCCGCACGGCGTCCTGCTGCTGTGTGCGCCGAGCGTCGAGGATCTGCTGCCGACCATCCGGTCGCGCTGCCGGCTCGTCCCCCTCCGCACCCCCCCGTTCGAGGCGGTCGCCGAGGTGCTCGTACGGCGTGACGGCATCGACCCGGCCATGGCGGCGTTCGCCGCACGGGCCGCGCAGGGTCACATCGGCCGGGCCCGCCGTCTCGCGCGTGACGAACAGGCCCGCCGGGAGCGCAGCGACGTCCTGTCGCTGCCGCGCTCGCTGCAGGGCATCGGCTCCGCGATGCAGGCGGCGAAGGACCTCGTCGACGCCGCGCAGGCCGAGGCGGCCCGGCTGACCGGCGACCGCGACACGGCCGAGAAGGAGGCGCTGTCGACGGCGCTGGGCGGCGGCGCGACAGGCAAGGGGTACACGGGCGGTACGCCGCGCGGCGGTGCCGGCGCGCTGAAGGACCTGGAGAAGCGACAGAAGAGCCGCGGCACCCGTACCTCCCGGGACGCCCTGGACCGCGCGCTCGTCGACCTGGCGGCGTTCTACCGGGACGTGCTCACCATCCAGCTCCGGACCGGGACCGCGCTGATCCACGACGACCTGGGCGAGCAGGCGGCGACGATCGCCCGCGCCACGTCCCCCGAGTCGACGGTCCGCCGTATCGACGCGGTGCTCGCGTGCCGCACGGCCCTGGAGGGCAACGTGGCGCCGTTGCTCGCTGTGGAGTCCATGGCGCTGGCCCTGCGCACCGGCTGACCGGTTCATCCCCTAGACTCGTCGGCGGACCTGCCCCGGCGGGATCCGCCGCCTTAGCTCAGTCGGCAGAGCACCTCACTCGTAATGAGGTTGTCCGCGGTTCGATTCCGCGAGGCGGCTCCACGCTTGCCCCCGACGGTCCAGTTGTTTGACTGGACCGTCGGTCTCGGCGCACAGGCCGCCTCGTGGACGTCGCGCGCAGCTGCGTGGTTCGAGGTCCTGAGCGCGCCGGCGCAGAGGCACCCGCCTCGGCGACCTCGTCCCGCTCTGCGACAGCAACCACCACGACATCCACGAACGCCGACGCACCCTCCGGCGACGCGGCGGGCGCCACATCAACCCCACCGGCTGGGCCGACGGACCCGCACCCTGGCCTGCGGGTGGGGGAGAATGACGGAGTCCCCCGAAGACCCGGCCGAGGAGGCGACGATGAGCACCCCCCGTCGGCCCCTGCGCGCCCGTCACCCGGGGGCGGCGTCCGGCGGCACCGTGTTCCGCGGCGTCCTGAACGCCCGCCCCTACCCGGCGCCCGCGATGACCGCCCGCGACTGGACCCGGATCGCGCCGCGGCAGGTCCGGCTCGACGACCTCATCACCGTCAAGGCCGAGCTCCGGCTCGACGTACTGCTGGCCGAGGACTCCACGTTCTACGGCGACATGTTCTGCCACGTCATCGAGTGGCAGGGCGAGCTGTACCTCGAGGACGGGTTGCACCGCGCCGTCCAGGCAGCGCTGCAGCAGCGGTCCCTCCTGCACGTGCGGGTCGCGCACCTCGACGACGAGGGGCAGTGGACCGGCCCCGTGGTCTGACGGCAGCCCCGCGGTGAGCAGGACCCGCTCCGGTGCCATGATCGGCGCGAGGACGTCGCCGACCGAGGAGTCCGCTGTGCCCGGCGCAGCCGCGTACGACCCCGCCCGGGGCGGAGCGCGTCTCCTGCGTGCCGTCGTCTGGGCCGTCGTCGCACTCGGACCGGCCGCCCTCGCCCACGCGACCGTGCAGGGCTGCGTCAGTGCCCTGGGGACGGCCGAGGCGCTTGTCGCCTGCGGCCTGGGCTCGTACGCGGTGCTCGGCCGCGAGCGCGGCGGGGCTGCCCTCCTGCTCTGGCTGGTCGGCTGCCAGAGCGTCACGCACGGCCTGCTCGAGTGGCACTGCTCGGGGCCGGCCCAACCGCTTGCGTCGCTCTCCGTGTGGGCGCGCCCGCTGCTGCTCGGCGAGTCCGGCCCGATGCTGCTCGCTCATGTGCTCGCGGTCCTGGTGTCGTTCGCCGTCCTGTCCCGGGCGGACGCCGCGTTGTGGGCGGCGCACCGCCTGGGCCGGGCCCTCCGCAGGCTCGTACGACGGGTCGTCCCGGCTGCCGTCGTCGTCCCGACCGTAGCGGCGTTGCGATCCACCGCCACCGCGTTCGTCGGGCCGCTGCTGCGCGGCAGCATCTGGCGGGCGCCACATCCGGTCCGCCGCGGTCCGCCGCGGCCGGCCCTGGCGCTGTAGCCCCGCGCCCACTCTCCACCTTCCCGCGCGACCTCCGGTGGCGCTGCCCGCCGCTTCGCGCACGACTCTGCCGCGCCGACGCGCGGCTCCCTCGACATTCCAAGGAGCACCAGTTCCGTGTTGCGTTCCCTCTCCCGTACCGGCGCCTGCGCCGGTCTGGCCTCGGCCGCGGTCGTCCTGCTCGCCGGGCCGGCCCTCGCCCACGTCACCATCCAGTCACCTGGCGCGAGCCAGGGCGGCTACGCCAAGGTCACCTTCCGCGTCCCCGCCGAGAAGCCGCTCGCGACGACCAGGCTCCAGGTCGTGTTCCCGGCCGACGCGCCGCTCGGCAGCGTGCGCGTGAAGCCGCACCCCGGCTGGACCTATGCGGTCGCCACCGGCAAGCCCGCAGCGCCCGCCAAGGACGCGAACGGCGACGCTCTGGCCTCGGTCGTCCAGAGCGTCACCTGGACCGCCACCGCCGGGGGCATCGAGGCCGGCGAGTTCGACGAGTTCGACATCTCCGCCGGGCCGCTGCCCAGGGTCGACCAGATGACGTTCAAGGCGCTGCAGACGTACGCCGACGGCTCGGTCGTGCGGTGGATCGAGGTGGCGGCGCCGGGAGCGGCTGAACCCGCGCACCCCGCGCCGGTCCTGAAGCTGGCGCCCGCCGGTGCGTCGGCCGCAGACACGATGTCGCATCCGACGACGGTCTCGTCCACGGGGGCGATCACCGCGAGTGCCACGGGTAGCAGCGCGTCCACCGGCCTGTCGGTGGCGGCGCTCGCCGTTGCCGTCCTCGCCGGCGTACTGGCCCTCGTCGCCGTCCTCCGCGGGCGCTCGACGGCCCGCACGTGACCGCAGTCCGGCCCCGGTGCACCCGACCGGGGCCGGGCAGCCGGCTCCTCCCACCGCAAGGACCTGCCGTGACACGACGCCACGTGCGCTCCCGCCGCGCTGCCGTCGTGCTCGCCGCCGTACTCGCGGCCCTCGTGGTCGGCGGCCTGACCGCCCCGGCCGCATCGGCCCACGCCGCGCTGCTGGCGACGACGCCCGCCGACGGCGAGATCCTCGCCCGGCCGCCGACCGCGGTCACGCTGACCTTCGGCGAGCCGGTGGGCACGGGCCTCGGGTCACTGAAGGTGCTGTCCAGCCAGGGGGCCCGTGCCGACACCGGCCAGATCACGACGACGGGCGGCGGGACGGTCGTCCACCTGGCGCTGCGGCCGCACCTGGCACGAGGCAGCTACCTGGTCCTGTGGCGCGTGGTGTCCGCCGACAGTCATCCGGTCTCGGGCACCTTCACCTTCAGCGTCGGTGCGGTGAGCCCTCTGGCGACCGGCCACCCGGGATCCGCGCCCGGGCCCGGCCTGATCCTGGGGGCCACGCGGTTCCTCGGGTTCGGCGCACTGCTGGCGCTCGGGGGCGGCGCACTGTTCTGCCTGCTCCTGTGGCCGGGGGGCCTGCGCGAGCGTGCGGTCCGGCGGGTGCTCGTCGGCGCGGCCGGAGCCGAGCTGCTCGCGGCGATCGGCGCGCTGCTCGTCCAGGGGCCGTACGCCGCGGGTCTCGGCCTGTTCCACAGCCTCGACGGCACGCTGCTGTCGGCGGTGACGGGGACCCGGTACGGCACCGCGACCTCGACCCGGATCGCCTTGAGCGCGGTGGCGCTGGGAGTCGCCGTCGCCGTACGCCGGCTGCCCGACCGGTCCGTCGCGCTGACGCTGACGGTGCTCGCGGGCGGGATGGCGGCGACGTGGACCGCCGCGGGCCATGGCGGCGCAGGGGAGCTCCAGCCGTGGGCTGCGGCACTCGACTTCTCGCACCTGCTCGCCGTCTCGGCCTGGACCGGTGGGCTGCTGATGCTGGTCCTGGGTCTGCACGGCCGCTGGGACGACCCAGTGGCGGCCAGGATCCTGCCGGCCTGGTCGCGGCTCGCGACGTGCGCGGTAGTCGTACTCGTGGTGAGCGGTGTCTTCGCCGGCTGGCGCGCGGTGCGCGGCGTCGACGCGCTCGCCTCCACGCCGTACGGGCTGCTGCTCATCGCGAAGACATCGACCGTCGGACTGATGCTGTTCCTCGGCCTGCTCGGGCGGACGTACGTGCGCCGGCACCAGCGGTCGCCCGCCGCTCCCGCTACGGCGGAGGACGTGGACCTGCTCCGGCGCGGCGTCGTCAACGAGACCGGCCTCGCCGTCGTCGTCCTCGTGGTCACCGCGGTGCTCGTGCAGACCGTCCCGGCGGCCGAGGCCTATGCCCCGCCGCACCACGGCACCTCGTCGGCCGGTCCGTTGCGGGTGCAGGTCGACCTGCTTCCGGCACGCAGGGGTGTCAACGGGCTGCACGTCTACACGCTGGGCGCGGGCGGTCGCACCGTGGACGTCGCGGAGGTGGCCGGGCAGCTGGTCGGCGCGGACGGGACGACGGTGACCGTCCGACCGGCGCACCGGTCACCCGGGCACTACGAGGACCTCGGCGTCGTCCTCCCTGCGAGGGGGACGTGGCGGCTCGACCTGCAGATCCGGACCAACGACGTGGACAGCTACCCGACGACGCAGACCATCACGGTCCGCTGACGACCCGGGGATTCCCTGAAGGAGGCCGTCATGCCCCCACCGAACCGAGCCGAGGAACGGGCCCGCAAGGCCGCCGAGCTGCGTGCCCGGGAGGCCAGCCATGTCCGCAACCGGCGACTCCTCCTCGCCGGGAGCGCGGTGACCGCCGTCCTGGTCGTCCTCGGCGTGCTCGTCACCGTCGGTCTGCACCGCGGCACGCCTGCGAGCAGCCCGAGCGCCGCGAGTGGCCCGGCGCCCGCCCCGGTCGTCCAGGCCGTCACCTCGGTACCGCCGTCGGTCCTGCAGACCGTGGGTGCCGGCGGGACGAAGCAGACCCTGTTCGCGCTCGACGGCAAGCGGCTGCTCAGCGGCGGCAAGCCCCTCGTGCTCTACATCGGCGCCGAGTACTGCCCGTTCTGCGCGGCGGAGCGCTGGCCGGTGGTGGTCGCGCTCTCCCGGTTCGGGACCTGGGCGCACCTGGGTGCCACGACCTCCGCCGCGGACGACGTCTACCCGAGCACGCCGACGTTCTCGTTCCACGGTGCGAGCTTCACCAGCCCGTACCTCACCTTCCAGGGCGTCGAGACGCAGAGCAACAAGCGCAGCGGGAGCTCTTACGCGCCGCTCGACACCCTGTCGCCCGAGCAGCAGAGGATCCTCGACACGTACGACGCCCCGCCGTACGTCCCCGCGGCGTCCGCGGGGGCCATCCCGTTCATCGACGTCGCGGGCAGGTACGGCATCTCGGGATCGGGCTACGACCCGGGGCTGCTGCACGGCAGGACGCTCCCGCAGATCGCGGACGAGGTGCGTGCGGGCAACAGCCCGGCTGCCCGCGCCATCCTCGGCAACGCCAACCGGCTCACCGCCGCGGTCTGCGCGGTCACCGGCGGCAAGCCGGCGCAGGTGTGCGCGGCTGCAGCGGTCTCGTCGCTGACGACGGACCTGCCGCGTGTCCCCTGACGCCCCGCCGCGCTGGGCGCCGCCGCTCACGCTCGGCCTGGCCCTGGCAGGAGCGGCCGTCGCCGCCTACCTCACCGCCGAGCACTACACGTCGGCCCTCACCTTGGCCTGCCCGAACACCGGCACCGTCAACTGCGCGAAGGTGACCACCAGCGCGCAGGCGGTGTTCCTGGGGGTACCGGTCGCGGTGCTCGGGCTGCTCTGGTTCCTGGTGCTGCTGCCCTTGATGACCGGACGGGTGTGGCGCTCTCCGCGCCGGGGGCTCGTGCGGCTCCGGGTGGTCGGCACCGCCCTCGGCATCCCGGCGGTGCTGTACCTGGTCTACGCCGAGCTGTTCGAGGTCCGCGCCGTCTGCCTGTGGTGCACCGCCGTCCACGCACTGGCCGTCCTGCTCTTCGCGGCGGTCGTCCTCGCGGAGGCCCTGCGCCCCGTCGCCGACCCGCAGGTGACAGATCAACGTCGGCATGTATAAGGTTAGGCTCACCTAACCAACTCGAGCGAGGATGTTCATGACGAACGGCAGGCGTACGACCGCCATTGTTGCAGGACTGGCCGCCCTGGCCCTTGGCGTCACCGCATGCGGGGGGTCCAGCGCTTCGAGTACGGCCGGCGCGGGCGGCTCAGCGAGCCCGGCGGGGACCAACACGCTGACGCTGTACAACGCGCAGCACGAAGACCTCATGCAGCAGATGGTCGACGGGTTCACCAAGCAGACCGGCATCAAGGTCCAGATGCGCAACGGCAGCGACTCCGAGATGGCCAACCAGATCATCCAGGAGGGCAGCGCCTCCCCGGCCGACGTCTTCGTCACCGAGAACTCCCCGGCCATGACCCTGGTCGACAGCAAGGCCGGCTTCAGCAAGCTCGGCGCCGACACGTTGTCCCAGGTACCCGCCCGCTACGCGCCGGCCGACGGCAACTGGGTGGGCTTCGCGGCCCGCTCGACCGTGCTGGCCTACAACTCCAAGCAGCTGAAGCCCGCTCAGCTCCCCGCCTCGCTGCTCGACCTCGCCAAGCCGGAGTGGAAGGGCAAGTTCGGGTTCTCCCCGAACGGCGCCGACTTCCAGGCCATCGTCAGCGCCGTCGTCGCGGTCTCGGGTGAGCCGGCCGCGACACAGTGGCTCAAGGGCCTGAAGGAGAACGGCAAGATCTACCAGGGCAACAGCACGGTCATGAAGGCCGTCAACCGCGGCGAGATCCAGGCCGGCGTCATCTACCACTACTACTGGTACAAGGACCGCGCGGAGTCCGGCGCGAACAGCAAGGACGTCGAGCTGCACCTGTTCGGCAAGAAGGACCCCGGTGCGTTCATCAGCATCTCCGGTGCGGGCGTCCTGAAGTCCAGCAAGCACCAGGCGGAGGCCCAGCAGCTGGTGAAGTACCTGACGAGCAAGGACGGTCAGCAGGTGCTCGCGAGCAGTAAGGCGCTGGAGTACACCGTGGGCAACGGCGTGGCGGCCAATGCCGTCCTCAAGCCGCTGTCCGAGATCGACGCCCCTGACGTTCCGGTCGCCGACCTCAACGGTCCTAAGGTGATCGAGATGATGCAGCAGGCCGGACTGCTCTGAGCGTGACAGTCACGACGTCGGTGGCACGGGGGGGTGGGTCGCGCGCGACCTATCCGCCCGTGCTGCTGGCTGTCTCCGTCGTGGTCGCGGCGCTGACCCTCATCCCGCTGCTGTTCGTCGTGGGGTTCGGGATCAGCATCGGCTGGGACGCCATGTGGAAGCTCGTCGTCCGGCCACGCACCGGTGAGCTGCTGTCCAACACGGCCCGCCTGGCGCTGGCCTGTGTCCTGGCGTGCGCCGTGCTGGGCACGACCGCGGCCTGGCTCGTCGAGCGCACCAACCTGCCGGGCCGCAAGTTCTGGAACGTCGTGCTGGTGGCGCCGCTCGCGGTCCCCGCCTTCGTCAACAGCTTCGGCTGGGTGTCGCTCACGCCGCGCGTCGAGGGGTACGGCGGCGCGCTGCTCATCGTGACGCTCTCGTACTACCCGCTGGTCTACCTCCCGGTGGCCGCCACCCTCCGGGGCCTGGACCCGGCGCTGGAGGAGACGGCGCGGGCCCTCGGTCACGGTCCCTGGCGCGGTTTCGCCCGCGTCGTCCTGCCGCAGTTGCGGCCCGCGCTGATGGGCGGCTGCCTGCTCGTGGGGCTGCATCTGCTGGCGGAGTTCGGGGCCCTGCAGATGCTGCGCTTCCCGACGTTCACGACCGCCATCTACGACCAGTACCAGTCCTCGTTCAACGGGCCGGCGGCCAACGCGCTCGCCGGGGTCCTCGTGCTGTGCTGCCTCGGCCTGCTGCTGCTGGAGCTGCGGTTGCGCGGCCATGCCCGCTATGCGCGGGTCGGCGGCGGTGCCGCCCGCACGGCGGTGCCGGCCCGGCTGGGCTGGTTCACCGCCCCGGCGCTCGTGGGGCTGCTCGTCGTGGTCGTGCTCGCGGTGGGGGTTCCGGTGGGCAGCCTCGTGCACTGGCTCCTCGTGGGCAGCTCGACCGCCTTCCCGGCGGGGGAGCTGGTCCGGGCGGCCGTCACCACCGTCGGCCTCGGCCTGGCCGCGGCCCTGATCACGTCCGCGCTGGCGCTCCCCGTCGCCTGGCTCTGCGTGCGGCACCGCGGCGTGGTCAGCACGGTGCTCGAGCGCAGTACGTACTTCGGCAGCGCCCTGCCGGGCATCGTGGTCGCCCTGGCCCTCGTGACGGTGACCATCCGCTTCGCGCAGCCGGCGTACCAGACGACCGGGCTGCTGCTTGCCGCCTACGCGATCCTGTTCCTGCCCCGCGCGATGGTCAGTCAGCGGGCCGCGTTGGCGCAGGCTCCGCCCCTGCTCGATGATGTGGCGCATGCCCTCGGAGCCCGACCGCTCACGACGCTGCGCCGCGTCACCCTGCCCCTCATCGCCCGGGGCGTCGGATCCGGCGCGGCGCTGGTGTTCCTCGCCGTCGTGACCGAACTGACCGCCACGCTGTTGCTGTCGCCGATCGGCACCGAGACGCTGGCCACCCGCTTCTGGAGCAACGCCAGCGACGTCGCGTACGGCGGCGCGGCGCCGTACGCCGCCCTCATGGTTCTGCTGTCCGGGCCGGCCACCTACCTGCTCACTCGGGCGGCGAACCGGTGACCGCCCTCACCGTCAGCGGCGTCACCAAGAACTTCGGCCCCGCACAGGTCCTGCGCGGCGTGGATCTGCACGTGCCCGCCGAGAGCTTCACCGCGGTCCTCGGCCCGTCCGGGTGCGGGAAGACGACGCTGCTGCGCCTGATCGCCGGCTTCGCCGACCCGGACGCCGGCAGTATCCACTTCGGGGCGGACGAGGTCTTCGGCCCGTCCCGGCGGGTGCCGCCGCAGCGCCGGCGGGTCGGCTACGTGCCCCAGGAGGGGGCGCTGTTCCCACACCTCGACGTTGCCGCCAACATCACCTTCGGCCTGCCCCGCCGGGCCCGGCGCGCGGACGACCGCGTCGACGAGCTGCTCGCGCTGACCGGCCTCGACCCGTCGGTACGCCGGCGGCTGCCCCACGAGCTGTCCGGCGGCCAGCAGCAGCGGGTGGCGCTCGCGCGCGCCCTCGCGCCGGAGCCGTCGATCGTGCTGCTCGACGAGCCCTTCGCGTCCCTCGACGCCGGCCTACGCGAGGACACCGGCCGGGCTGTCGCCGGTGCCCTGAAGGCCGCGCGGGCCACGGCTGTCCTCGTCACGCACGACCAGGGGGAGGCCCTGTCGCTGGCCGACCAGGTCGCGGTCATGCGGGCCGGCCGGCTCGTGCAGGTCGGCGCGCCCGACCAGCTGTACCGGTTCCCGGCCGACGTCGGCGTGGCCACCTTCGTCGGTGCCGCCGTCGTCCTGCCGGCGACCGTGGCCGGGGACCTGGCCATCTGCGCGCTGGGCACGCTGCCCGTCGGACCCGGCTCGTCCCAGGGCGCGGCGCAGGTCCTGATCCGGCCGGAGCAGCTGCAGATGCTGCCGGCAACCGCCTCCGCCGGCCCAGGCGTGCGCGCCCGGGTTCTCGAGGTCAGCTACTACGGCCACGACGCGGCCGTCCGGCTCGAGCTCGTCGACGGCGCCCGGGTGGTGGCCCGGGTCTCCGGGTCCGAGGCGCCGCCCGCGGGGTCCGAGGTCGAGGTGGTCGTCGCGGGCCGGGCCCTGGTCTACGAGCAGGCGGCCGGGCTCTGAGCGCAAGAGCTTCACCGCGCGTTCATCTGCCGGTGGGCAGGACCGGGGCGGTCGCCGGGGAACCGGACGGGCATGGAACTCACCCGCCGACAACTGCTCGGCTCCGCCGCAGGCCTGGGCGCCGCCGCCGCGCTCGGACCGGGCGCGGTCGCCGCCCTGGCCGGCACCGCCCCCCGGCCCGTGCGCTACGCACCGCTCCCCGACCCTCGCAGCAGCGGGCTCGACCACATCGTCGTGGTCTGCATGGAGAACCGGTCGTTCGACCACTACCTCGGCTGGCTGCCCGGTGCCGACGGGCGGCAGTCCGGCCTGTCCTACGCCGACGCGCACGGCACGCCGCACCGGACGTACCACCTGGCCAACCGCGACGGCTGCGGGATGAACGACCCCGACCACTCGTACGAGGGCGGGCGGGTGCAGTTCGCGAACGGCGCGATCAACGGCTTCCGCAAGGGCACCAACGACGACTTCGCGCTCGGGTACTACGTGGAGAAGGACCTGCCGTTCTACGGGCCGTTGCTCGAGCAGGCCACCACGTTCGACCGGTACTTCAGCTCCATCCTCGGCCCGACGTACCCGAACCGCTTCTACACGCACGCCGCCGCGACCGACCGCATCAGCAACGCCTCGACGACCAGCACGTTGCCGACGATCTGGGACCGGCTGGCGGCGGCCGGGGTGCCGGCCAGGTACTACTTCTCGGACGTCCCGTTCCTCGCCCTGTGGGGCCAGAAGTACCTGTCCATCAGCAACCCGGTGGAGCGCTTCTTCGCGGAGGCGGCCGCCGGGCAGCTGCCGGCCTTCTCCTACCTCGACCCCTTCTTCGTCGGTGAGGACCAGGGCGGGTCGAACGACGACCACCCGCACGCGGACATCCATCGCGGCCAGGCGTTCCTGTCGCAGGTAGCCCGGGCCCTGACGACCTCGCCGCTGTGGTCGCGCACCGCGCTGGTGATCACGTACGACGAGTGGGGCGGCTTCTTCGACCACGTACGGCCCCCGCGGCTGGCGGACGACCACGACACCGGCCCGCACGGCGCCGACGACCATGCGCAGGCCGGCTTCCGGGTCCCGTGCCTGGTGCTCAGTCCGTTCGCCCGCCGCGGTCATGTCGGCCACCAGGTCTACGACCACAGCTCGATCCTGAAGATGGTCGAGTGGCGGTTCGGCCTGCGGCCGCTGACGAAGCGGGACCGCGCGGCCCGCAACCTCGCGGAGTCGTTCGACTTCGCACATCCGCGCCCGACCCCTCCCACGCTGCCGGTCGTCGCCGACCCGGGCCCGCACGTGTGCCAGGTGCCTGCGGCGCAGAACCCGATGGCCGGCGAGGACCCCTACTGGCGTGAGCTCGCGCAGTCCGCGCGGGCCCGTGGCTGGAACGACCCGAAGGTAGGTATCCGTTGAACCGCCGTCTCCTGGCCGGCTGCGCCGCCGTACTCGGCCTGCTCGTCGCCGCCGGCGCGCCGGCCGGTGCCGCCGCTGCGGCGGCGCCGGCCCGCGTCGGCCACCTGTTCGTCATCGAGCTGGAGAACAAGGGCTACGACGAGACGTTCGGCCCGACGGCGCCCACCTACCTGGCCCGCACCCTGCCGTCGCAGGGCGCCCTGCTGACGCAGTACCACGGCACGTCGCACGCCAGCCTGGGCAACTACATCACCCAGATCTCCGGGCAGGCGGCCAATCCGCAGACGCAGGCCGACTGCCGGCGCTACGTCGACGTCGTCCCGGGCCTCCCCGCCGCGGACGGGCAGGTCCTCGGCCAGGGGTGTGTCTACCCGCCGTCGGTGAAGACGCTGCCGGACCAGCTCTCTGCCCAGCGCAAGACCTGGCGCGGCTACATGGAGGACCTCGGCGCGGACCCTGCGCGGTCCAAGGCGCCCTGTGGAAGTCCGGGCAACCCGGCCCCTCCCGGGGTCACGGACCCGACGCAGAGCGCGACCGCCACGGAGCAGTACGCGGCCCGGCACAACCCGTTCGTCTACTTCCACTCGCTGCTCGACAGCGGCGCCTGCGCGCGCAACGTCGGCCCCCTCGGCGGCCTCACGAAGGATCTGCATTCGGCCGCGGCCACCGCCCACTTCACCTGGATCACCCCCGACCTGTGCAGCGACGGGCACGACGCGCCCTGTGCCGACGGCCGCCCGGGCGGGCTGACGTCCGCGAACGAGTTCCTGCGGACCTGGGTGCCCCGGATCACCTCCTCGCCCGCGTTCAAGAAGGACGGGCTGCTGGTCGTCACGTTCGACGAGGCGGAGAACCAGGACGGCTCCTCGTGCTGTGGCGAGCCGACCGGTCCCAACACCCCGATGCCCGGCATCACCGGCCCGGGTGGCGGGCGGACCGGTGCGGTCCTGCTCTCGCCGTTCATCCGGCCGGGCACCCGCACCGACGTGCCGTACGACCACTACAGCGCGCTGCGCAGCTACGAGGACCTGCTCGGGATCCGCACCGGCGGCACGGACGGCAAGGGTCACCTCGGCTACGCGGCCCGCGCCGGCATGGTCACGTTCGGTAGGGACGTCTTCACAGCGCGGTGACCCGGGCGTACCGCGGTTGTTCACCCCGCCGTCACGGCGAGGTTCCGCCCCGGACCGCCGGGCAGGTGAGCGTGGACGCATGGAGATCCTCGGCCACCGCGGCCGGCCCACCCCTGCGACTCCCGAGAACACCCTCGCGTCCGTCGAGGCCGCCCTGGCCGGCGGCGCGGACGGCGTCGAGGTGGACGTGCGCCTGACCGCCGACGGCATCGCGGTCTGCTGCCACGATGCGGACCTGGTCCGCGTCGCCGGCGTCGCCCGCGACGTCAGCAGCCTCACCCTCGCCGAGCTCACTGCCGTGCGGGTGGGTGGCCATCCGGTGCCGACGGTCGCCGCGGTCCTGGCCGCGGTCGGTGCCCGGGGCCGCGTCGTCCTGGACCTCAAGCCCGAACCGCGGCCGGAACGCCTGCTGACCGCGGTCCGGCGCGCCGTCGCGGAGGCCGGCGTGCGCAGCGGCGAGGCCGTCGACCTGGTGCTGTCGTCGTTCGAGCGGGACATCCTCGAGGTCTGCGCCGCCGAGGCCCCCGAGGTGCCGCGCGCCGTGATCATCGGGAGCGACCAGCCGTGCACCCAGCTCATCGCGCAGGCCCTGGCCCGCGGTGACGAGGCCATGCACGTGGAGGCCCGCACGCTGTTCGTCAACCCGGACCTCGTCGCGGCGGCGCACGCCCGCGGCCTGCTCGTCCGGGCCTGGACCGTCAACCGCCTCATCGACGTCCGGCTCCTGGGGCTGCTCGCTGTCGACGCGGTGATCTCCGACGTACCGGACACGGTGCGCGCCCTCGCCGGACGCCCCGCAGCGATGACCAGCGCGGAGTGATCCCGGCTCCGCACCGGCCGACGTCAGATTCCGGAGGAAGCATGACCGTCCCCCACGCACTCGTGTGCTTCGACCTGCCGTGCCTGGTACGTCCCGCCGAGGGGGTCGCCCACGAGGCCCTGGACCGTGCGCTGCGACGGCTGGGTGTCGGACCCGGGACCTCCGCGCACTCTGCGGCGTTGCGGTGCGGTCTGCGCTGGCCCGGCGTCGCGGCGAAGGAGATGTTCCGCCTGCTGTTCGGCAGCGCCGACCGGGGCGAGGCCGGGGCGGCCGCGTTCGACGATGCCTTCGGCGTCATGATCGCCCGCCGCGGAGCCGCGGTGGCTCCCGGCGCGGCAGCGGTCGTGGCCGCCTGCCGGCAGTCGGGGACGGCGGTCTGCGTCACCACCGAGTTCTCCGCGGCCACCCGTGAGGCGGTGCTCGACGTCCTGGACTGGGCCGAACTCGTGGCGATGACCGTCTCGCCGGGGAACGGGCACGACGGGGATGCGGTACCCGCGGTACGGACGGCGGCCGCGCGCGCCCTGGTGCCGAGGGGAGACCGGTTGGCCGTCGTCAGCGGTACGCGCAGCGGCGTCCGCGCCGGTGTCGCCGCGGGAGCGGGTGCTGTCATCGGGATCCCCGCCGAGGACGACGAGGCCGTGCTGGGGGCCGCCGGTGCCACCTTGGTGTGCGATCTGGCCGGCCTCACCGACCGGTGGTCGCGCCAACTGGTCGGGTGACGGATGCGAGCAGGGTCACTGCGCGCGTGGGTAAGCCTGTGCTGCGTCGTGCCGTTGTGCCCCATGGCGGCCGGCCGACCCGGTCGGACCGCCTCCTGACGACCTGAGGACAGACGTGACCCCCGGCACTTCCCCGTTCACCGCCCTGCGTACGACGCTCGCGATCCGACGCTCCGCCCGCGAGGGCCGGCGTCAGCTCGAGCGTGAGCTGGCCAGCTACGACACACCGGCCGCCCGGGCCGAGCTCGACGCGATCCTCGGGCGTTACTCCGCCGACGAGACCCACGAGGTCCAGGCGATCCTGAGCCAGCAGGCTGCGGCGCGACTGGCCGGCGCCGCCCGCTGAGCGAGCGCCACCTGGTGGGCACCTGTCGTTCATCAGATGTTCATCGGCTCAGCGCCCACGATCCGCTTCCCGTTGGGCACGCTGTGTGCATGGCGATCGCTGCTGACGAGACCACCCAGTTGCGCCTCGTGGAGCAGCAGCTGCTGCGTGCGTTCGCGGGCCGGGTGCCCGACGAGGACATCTGCCGGGAGGTCTCGGCGGGGATGAGCGACTTCCGCGACGCCCGCATCCGGACCTTCATCCCGGTGCTCCTGCAGAAGCGGGTGGCCGACCGGCTGCGCCGGCGGACCTCCGAGCGATCTCTGCGGGGCGCCTCCTAGCGGCCTGCTCCTAGGGGCGTAGCGCGTATCCGGCCCGCCGGATCGTGAGCAGATGGCGGGGCCGTGCGGGCTCGAGTTCGATGCGTCGCCGCAGCCGCTTGATCACGTGGTCGAGGTTCTGCGGGTTGCCCGCGTAGCCCGGCCCCCAGCACTCCTCCATCAGCTCCTGCCGGCGGACCAGGGTGTCGACGCGGCGCAACAGCAGTGACAGGACCGTGAACTCCTGGGCCGGGACGTGCACCTCGGCGCCTCGGACCGTCACGAGCCGCCGTTGCACCTGCATCCGCACCGGTCCTGCACACAACTCGATCTCCGGCTCCGGCAGCCACGGCCGGCGCCGCCGCAGCACCGCGTTCATGCGGGCGACGAGCACCGGCAGCGAGTACGGCCGGGTCACGTAGTCGTCGGCACCGAGTTCGAGCAGCAGGACGCGGGACACCTCGCTGTCGTCGTCGCTCACGACGATGATCCCGCCCCCGCCCGGGCGTACGCGACGCAGAAAGTCGGCGGGGGCGATGTCGCCGAGCCGGTCGTCCAGGAGCACGATGTCGTAGCCCTGGGCCAGCTCGTGGAACGCGGCGGCGCCGCTGTCGACGGCCACCGGCGCCGGGTGCTCGGCGCCGATCTCGCGGACCAGCCGGTGCCGCGTCGCGGGGTCACCGCACGCCACCAGCACTCGGGACACGCCACTCCCAGACCCTCGGCGCGCGGCCCGGCCGCACGCGTTGAAGGACCGAACGTAAGGTCGCGCCGCGCCCATCGCGAGCGCTCCGAGGCCCTGCCGCGGCTTCTTCACCCAGGCTTGGTGCGCCGTTCACGTGCCAGCACGCGGGCTCCGTCAGGACTAGTGTTCACCCTTCCAGAGGGGCGGCCATGCGCGACAACTACCACGACCATCTCGACGCGATCGGCGACGACCTCGTCGAGATGAGCAGGCTCGTCGCTGTGGCCGTACGACAGGCCACCACGGCGCTGGTGACCGCCAACCTCCAGCTGGCCGAGGCCGTCATCGCCGGCGACGAGGTTGTCAACGAGCTGTACCACTCGGTGGAGTCGCAGGCCTACGACCTGCTGGCCCGGCAGCAGCCGGTGGCCGGCGACCTCCGCGTCCTCGTGACGAGCCTGCGCATGGTGGTGGACCTCGAACGGGCCGGCGACTACGCGGTGCACCTGGCCAAGATCGCCCGGCGCCGGCATCCGGCCTCCGCCGTGCCGGCCGAGCTGATCGACACCATCGTCGCCATGGGGCAGACCGCGGAGCGGATCGCGAACAAGGCGGGCCGGGTCATCGCCACCCGGGACATCGACCTGGCGCGCGAGCTGCTCGGCGACGACGACGCGATGGACATGCTCCAGCGCCGGCTCTTCACGATCATGCTCGGCGGCGGCGGCGACCACGGCACCGAGGCCGCGATCGACGTGACCCTGGCCGGGCGCTACTACGAGCGGCTGGCCGACCACGCCGTGGCGGTCGCCCGGCGGGTGACCTACCTGGTCACCGGCGAGCACCGCGACGAGCCGGCGCTCGACTGACCCGCCGGGTCGCCGCGTCGCCGTGATCGGGCGAAACGGGCGAACCGGTGCTGACGGTGACCGTCCGCCTCGTCTCGTTCACTCGTCGTTCATGTTCCCAGCACCGACGAGTCATGCGCGCTGCCTAGCGTCGTCCGCGAAGTCCACACCGCATGACGGCGCCTCCGCCGGCCCGGCGGCAGTGACCCTCACCGACAAGGAAGGCCCACCTGTGATGAACACCCGGACCGGCGCGCTCGCCGGCCTCGTGCTCACCTCGGCGCTCGCACTGAGCGCCTGCGGCAGTGACAACAACACGACCACCACCCCGGCCGCGAGCGGTGGCGCCTCCGCCGGCGCCGCGTCGAACATCACCTGCGCCAAGGGCAGCATCACCGCCGCTGGCTCCAGCGCGCAGAAGAACGCCATGGACGAGTGGATCAAGGCCTACCAGAGCGCCTGCTCCGGGGCCACGATCAACTACCAGCCGGTCGGTTCCGGCGCCGGCGTGCAGCAGTTCATCGCCGGCACCGTCGACTTCGCGGGCTCCGACTCCGCCCTCAAGCCGGCCGAGCACCCGCAGGCCGACGCCCGCTGCAAGACCGGCAAGGCGATCGACCTGCCCATGGTCACCGGCCCCATCGCGATCGCCTACAACCTGTCCGGCGTGACCGGCCTCGTGCTGGACGCCCCGACGATCGCCAAGATGTTCTCGGGCAAGATCACCACGTGGAACGACCCGGCCATCGCCGCGCTCAACTCCGGCGCCAAGCTGCCGTCGGCCAAGATCCAGGCGTTCCACCGCTCGGACGAGTCCGGCACGACCGACAACGTGCAGAAGTACCTCACGGCCGCCGCGCCCAAGGACTGGACCTTCGGGGTCGGCAAGAAGTTCAACGCCCCCGGTGGCCAGAGCGCCAAGGGCTCGGACGGTGTCACGCAGGCCGTCAAGTCGACCGAGGGTGCCGTGACGTACACCGAGCTGTCGTTCGCCAAGAACGCCTCGCTCGGCATCGCCAAGCTCGACACGGGAGCCGCGAGCCCGGTGGAGCTCACGACGGACAGCGCCGCCAAGGCCGTGGAGGCCGCGACCGTCGCCAGCTCCGGTGCCAACGACCTGACCCTCAAGCTGGACTACGCCACCAAGGCCGAGGGCGCGTACCCGCTTATCCTGGTGACGTACGAGATCGCCTGTGAGACGGGGACCCCGGCCGACAAGCTCGCGCTGGTCAAGGGCTTCCTCGGCTACACCTCCGGTGCGGACGGCCAGAAGATCCTGACCGACCTCGGGTACGCCCCACTGCCTGAGACCATCCGGAGCAAGGTGGCCACCGCCGTCCAGGCGCTGGCCTAGCCGGGTCCGCGCCGTACCCACGGCGCGACTCGTTCAGGACGACCGGGACGCCCTGCCGCTCATCGCGAGCGGCGGGGCGTCCCTAGGCTGATGCGGAGGAGGTGGGCGTGAGCGAGCGAATGCTGCCGCCGGACCGCGAGCTCGACCCGCAGGTCCGCAGCACGGGTACGACGGTGGTGGCCGGTGACGACGCCCGGCTGCCGGGCGCACCCGGTGGGGGGCTGCTCCCGCGTACGGGTGGCCGCTCCTCGGTCCGTCGAGGCGACCGCGTCTTCCGTGGCCTGTCGGTGGGCGCCGGCGTGGGCCTGCTGGGGATCATCGTCGCGATCGGGGTGTTCCTGGTCTACCGCGCCATCCCGGCGCTGCAGGCCGACAAGGGGAACTTCCTCACCGACCAGAACTGGGATCCGAACGCGCTCCCGCCGGTCTTCGGCATCGTCGCCCTCGCCTTCGGGACGATCCTGTCCTCACTCATCGCCCTGGTGATCGCCTTCCCGGTCGCGATCGGCGTGGCGCTGTTCATCTCGCACTACGCGCCGCGCCGGCTGGCCGGGCCGCTGGGCTACGTCATCGACCTGCTCGCCGCGGTGCCCAGCGTCGTCTACGGCCTGTGGGGGATCTTCTTCCTCAACGACGTGATCAAGGGCCTGTCGGCGTTCCTGCACGACTACCTGGGCTTCATCCCCCTGTTCGCCGCCGACGGCATCTACGGCCGCTCGATCCTGCTGGCCAGCGTCGTTCTCGCGATCATGATTCTGCCGATCATCGCCTCCCTGTCGCGGGAGGTCTTCCTGCAGGTGCCCGCCGCCAACCAGGAGGCGGCGCTTGCCCTGGGGGCGACCCGCTGGGAGATGATCCGCATCGCGGTGCTGCCCTTCGGCAAGCCCGGCATCATCGGGGCCACCATGCTCGGCCTCGGCCGCGCACTCGGCGAGACGATCGCGGTGGCCCTGGTGCTGTCGCCCGCCTTCATCGTCAGCCTGCGGATCCTCGAGCCGGGCCAGGGCAACACGATCGCCGCGAACATCGCCCTCGGCTTCGGTGAGGCGACGGCGAACGGGCGCGGCGCGCTCATCGCCTCCGGCCTGGTGCTGTTCATCATCACCCTGGTCGTCAACGTCATCGCCCGTGCCGTGATCTACCGGCGCAAGGAGTTCACGGGGGGCACGCTGTGACCGTCCTGACGGCCGGCGCACCCGTGACGCTGCGCCGCGGCCACCTGTCCGCCTGGGTCCTCGGAGCCGTCGGCGTCGTCGTCCTGCTCGTGACCGCGGGCCTGTTCGCCGTCACGCCGCTGGAGGGCACGGCCGGCTTCGTCATCGTGGCCGCGGCGCTGTTCCTGGCAGCCCAGGGTGTCGTGTCGACGGTCGTCGAGGGCCGCCGGCGCGCGATCGACCGCACGGTCACCAGTGCCGTCGTCTTCGCCTTCCTGCTCGCCCTCGTACCGCTCGTGTCGGTCCTGACGTACGCCCTGCGCCAGGGTGCGCACCGCTTCGACGTCGAGTTCTTCACGCACTCGCTGCGCAACATCGGGGCGCGCGACGCTGGTGGCGGCGCGTATCACGCGCTGATCGGCACCCTGCAGCAGGTGCTCATCACCACCGTCATCTCGGTCCCGTTCGGCCTGCTCGTCGCCGTCTACATCGTCGAGTACGGCCGGGGCCGCCTGGCCGCCGCGATCCGCTTCTTCGTCGACGTCATGACCGGTATCCCATCGATCGTCGCCGGCCTGTTCGTCCTGTCGTTCTGGACGCTCGGGCTGGGCCAGGGCTTCTCCGGCTTCGCCGCGTCGCTCGCGCTGACCGTCCTGATGCTCCCGGTCGTCGTACGCGCCTCGGAGGAGATGCTCAAGCTCGTGCCGGACTCGCTGCGCGAGGCGAGCTTCGCCCTCGGCGTGCCCCGGTGGAAGACCATCCTGCGCATCGTGCTGCCGACCGCCCTGCCCGGGATCGTCACCGGCGTGATGCTCGCGATCGCCCGCGTCACCGGCGAGACGGCCCCCGTGCTGCTCACCGCGTTCGGTGCCGCGTCGATCAACACCGACCCGTTCCACGGGCCGCAGTCGTCCCTGCCGCTGCTCGTGTTCCAGCAGGCACAGGACGCACAACAGACCGCGGTGAACCGGGCCTGGACCGCCGCCCTCACACTGATCCTTGTGGTGATGGTGCTCAACCTGGTCGCCCGGCTGCTCACCCGACGTAACCGCCTCGAGCGTTAGGACGAACCCGGCATGGCAAAGCGCATCGAGGCGATCGATCTGGACGCCTACTACGGCGGCTTCCGGGCGATCGAGGGCGTGTCGATGGTCATCGAGCCCAAGACCGTCACGGCCCTCATCGGGCCGTCCGGCTGCGGGAAGTCGACGTTCCTGCGGACGCTCAACCGGATGCACGAGGTGCTGCCCGGCGCCCGCGTCTCCGGTCGCCTGCTGCTCGACGACGAGGACATCTACGGCCCCGGGGTCGACCCGGTCGGCGTACGCCGCGCGATCGGCATGGTCTTCCAGCGGCCCAACCCGTTCCCGACGATGTCCATCTACGACAACGTCGTGGCCGGGCTGCGGCTCAACGGGACCAAGCGCAAGGCCGAGCTCGACGTCGCGGCGGAGCGCTCCCTCAAGGGCGCGAACCTCTGGACCGAGGTGAAGGACCGGCTCAACAAGCCGGGGGCCAGCCTGTCCGGCGGGCAGCAGCAGCGGCTGTGCATCGCCCGGGCCATCGCGGTCGAGCCGCAGGTCCTGCTGATGGACGAGCCGTGCTCGGCGCTGGACCCGATCTCGACCCTCGCTATCGAGGACCTGATGACGTAGCTCAAGGACCGCTTCACGATCGTGATCGTCACGCACAATATGCAGCAGGCCGCGCGGGTCTCCGACACCACCGGTTTCTTCACCATCGACGGCCCCGGCAGCCCCGGCCGGCTGGTCGAGATCGA
>JAOPWV010000014.1 GCA_025965475.1 Frankiales bacterium
GAGCAGGTCACGGCCGGGCTGATACAGGCAAGCTGGCGTCCTGCTGGGTATTACTTCCCGCCACCCCCGCTCACCTTCAGAAGTCGGGAGGCGGAGGCGACGCATGCGGGACCCTGTCGAGGCCGTGCGCGACCGGACCGGACGCGCGGACGAGTGGGCCTTCGCCGTGGTCCGGGACGAGCAGGGGCTGCGGGAACTGGCCGCCGACTGGGAGGACCTCTACACGCGCTGCCGGCGGGCGACGCCGTATCAGGCACATGGCTGGGTTCTCGCGCACCGGCAGGCCTATGGCCGGGCTGGCCGGCCGCACGTCGTGCTCGTGAGGGACGCGGGCGGGCGGCTCGTCGCGCTGGCCCCCCTGACCGTCGTCAGGCGCTGCGGCCTGCGCACGCTGCAGCCTTTGGCCGCGGAGGTGTCGGCGTACGTTGACGTGCTGGTGGACGACGCCGAGCCCGGGGCCGGACAGGCCCTGGCCGAGGCCCTGGCCGCGACGAGTGGCTGGTCCCTCGCGGACCTGTCGGGGGTGCGTCCCGGGGCGGCCGCGTGGGAGCTCGTCACGCACTGGACCGGTGCCACCAACCTGTTGGTCGGCGCGTACGTGACGGAGATGGACGTGCAGCCGCTCGAAGAGGTGGTCGCGGCGCTGCACGGCAGCGCCCGCAGGCACCGCGGGCACCGGCTCCGCCAGGTCCAGCGCCTCGGCTTCGAGGTGCGGCAGCGGGACGCCGCACCTGGTGAGCAGGTCGGCATGCTGCTCGACCTGCACCGGGAGCTGTGGCGGGGCCGGGCGGCGAACCCCGAGTACCGCTCGTCCCGCTACCGGCAGTTCCTCACCTCTGCCGCCGACGCGATGGTCCCCCGAGGGCAGGCGGCCGTCAGCGAGTACCGGCTCGACGACAGCGTCGTCGCGGTCGACCTGCAGCTGACCGGGCACGACGTCCTCGTCGCGCATCTCTACGGCTGCGCGCCTTGGCTCCGGCACAAGATGGACCTCACCACCCTGTTCCTCCGGCAGGCCCTCGCCGACGCCCACCGCACGGGCCGAGGCACGCTCAGCTTCGGTCGCGGCATAAACGGGCAGATGGTCCAGAACTGGGACCTGACCGTACGGCGCAGCTCCCGGATCGTGCTCGCGGCTCCACGCCGCAGCGGACGCACAAGGGCATACGCCCTCGCCGTCCGGGCGCGCCGCGGCGCCGCCGACCTGGCGAGGCAGCGAGCGGGGCGGCTCACGCCCGTGCACCGCGCTCTGGTGGCCGCCCGGACCGGCGCAGGGGTCTGGCTGCGCCGCCGTCGACCCGGCCCAGGGGCGCGTCGCGCCGGCCGGAGCGAGCACCTCCCGGCCGTGGCCCGGAGCTTGCTGGACGGGGCGCTGCCGATGGCCCTGCGGTCGCTGCGGGAGCGAGGCATCCGTGCGACCGTCCGCAGCGTGCGGACGAAGACGGCGGACTTCGTGTTCGACGCCCGGCGCGGGGTGCACACCGTGGGGCGGGTCCACGCCGACCAGCTCGACCTGGTCGGCGTGCACGGATCCAACGGCTACATGTCCCTGAACGCCAAGGCCGCGGCCGGAGCGCTGCGCGCCCTGCGCGTCCCGACCACACGCGGGTTCGTCGACGTGGGTTGCGGACGCGGGCGCATGCTCATCGTGGCCATGGAGCACGGGTTCCAGCGGGTACGCGGGATCGAGCTCTCGGCGGCGCTCTGCGCGGAGGCCGAGCGCAACCTCGCCGCCTACGCCGTACGACACCCGGGTCCGAGCGTGCAGGTGCTGAACCGGGACGCGACGCGGTGGCCGGTCGACGACACAGACAGCGTCTTCTACATGTACAACCCCTTCGGGGCCGAGGCGCTGTCCGCCGTACTCGGAAACATCCGGGCGTCGCTGACCCGGACCCCGCGTGACCTCCGGGTGCTCTATGCCGAGCCGGTCCACCGGCAGCTGCTGGACGCCGACCCGTTCTGGTCGCGCGTCGGCGAGGTCCCGCTCGGGACGACCACGGTGGTCATGTACCGGCCGGCGGGCGCCACGAGCGCGCCACCGCGACTCAAAAGGCCGCTGCCGCGGGTCCTGCCCCGGTTGCCAGCGTCGCGTCGGTGAGCTCTCAGCGGGATCGGTGTCCCACCAGGGAAGCCTTGGCAGCAGCGCGACGTGACGGTGCGCGAGGCGACGTGAGGACGTCCGCGTAGACGTCCAACGTCCGACTCGTCATCGTCCGAGCCGTGAACTTCTCCAGGGCGAACTCTCGTGCTCCCCGTGCCAGCGCGAGGCGGAACTCCGGCTGTTCGATGAGCGTGACGACGAGTTCGGCGATCTGCTCGGGCGAGGTGAAGTTGACGACCAGACCGGTACGACCGTGCTCGATCTGGTCGGCGGTACCTGCAGCCGGCGTGCGCAGCGTCGGCACGGCGGTCAACATGGCCTCGACGACGACCATGGGGAAGCCTTCGACCAGGCTGGCCAGGACGTTCAGGTCTGCAGCCCAGTAGACGGTCCGGGGTTCCCGGTACCCCACGAAGTGCACGGCGTGCTCCAGCCCCTTCTCCGAGACCGTGGCCCCCAGCTCGGCGCGCAGCGAACCCTCTCCGGCGATGACGCACTGCAGCTCATGCCCTCGCTCACGTACCAACGTGAGGGCGTCGATGACGTCCACGTGGCGCTTGTCAGGTTCGAGTCGGCCGAGGCTGCACATCGTGAAGAGATCGGGGTCGAGGCCCAGCTCGACCTTGGCCGCCCGTCGCTCGTGACCGGACGGCGGTCGGAAGTGATCCTCGCTCGCCCCGTTGTGGATCAGCGAGATGCGGTCCTGCCGCACGGAGAAGTCCTCTACGAGGGTGCAGTAGGTCTCCTGACTAACGGCGATCGACCGGGCACCCCAATGGGAGGCGATGCGGAAGACGCCGTGTCGTGAGATCACGGCGGAGTGCAGGGTCGACACGAACGGGATGCCCATCAGCATCTCGACGACGCGCGCATACACGCTCGTGGAGCGGAAATGCACGTGCAGCAGGTCAGGGCGGAAGCGCCGGCACACCATGAGCAGCTTGGCGAACGCAGTCACGCCACCGACCACGTTCCTTGCCGACCGGGAGGGACCGACGAAGGGCACCTGGAAGACCGGCACATTGTTCGCAGCGAACCAGGTGAAGTCGTGCGGATGGTCACCGGCGACCGAGGAAACAGCGAGGCCGACCGTCCACCCGCGACCCTGGAGTCCTCGCGCCAACTCCATGAGGTGGACCGGGACCCCTCCCGAGTCCAGGATCCGGATGAGCATGAGGACGCGACGGTTCACGCCGCTGTAGCTCTGCCTCCGTGCAGCAAGCCGCCCAGGCGTCCTACCAGGCACTGCATCGCTCCCTCACGAACCGGTCGACGAGCGGCTGCCGTCGCTGCCACCCCATGGCGTAGAGCGGTTGGTCCCGCTGTTGAGACGCGTCGTGGAGGCACACCGTGCAGAGCTCGTCATCACGAGAGGAATCAGCGCAGGCGCTGCGCCTCGCCGGCCTGAAAGGGTCAGCGCACCCCGGCCGCGTCCATCCCGCGCAGCTCCTTCTTCAGCTCCCCGACCTCGTCCCGCAGCCGGGCTGCCAGCTCGAACTGCAGCTCCCGCGCGGCGTCGTGCATCTGGTCCTGCAGCTGCTGGATGAGCATCGCCAATTCGGCCCGGGGCATCCCGGCGAGCTCCTTGGCGTGCCGGCCGGCGGACGGCGACTTCGAGCCCATCCCCGGCACGGGTGCCTTGCCCCGCGACTGCTGCCGGCCGTTGCCCCCGACGAGATCGGGGTCCTCGCGGACGATGTCGTCGAGGATGTCGGCGATCTTCTTGCGCAGCGGCTGCGGGTCGACGCCCCGCTCGAGGTTGTAGGCGACCTGCTTGGCCCGGCGGCGCGACGTCTCGTCGATCGCCTTGGCCATCGACGGCGTGATCCTGTCGGCGTACATGTGCACCTGGCCGGACACGTTGCGGGCGGCGCGGCCGATCGTCTGGATGAGCGAGGTACCGGAGCGCAGGAAGCCCTCCTTGTCCGCGTCGAGGATCGCCACCAGCGACACTTCGGGCAGGTCGAGACCCTCGCGGAGCAGGTTGATGCCGACGAGCACGTCGTACTCACCCATCCGCAGCTCCTTGAGCAACTCGATCCGGCGGATCGTGTCGACCTCGGAGTGCAGGTAGCGGACCCGGATGCCCAGCTCGAGCAGGTAGTCGGTCAGGTCCTCGGACATCTTCTTGGTCAGCGTGGTGACCAAGACGCGCTCGTTCTTCTCCGCACGCAGCCGGATCTCATGCACCAGGTCGTCGATCTGGCCCTTGGTGGGCTTGACGACGATCTCCGGGTCGACGAGACCGGTCGGCCGGATGACCTGCTCGACCGTGTCGTCCTTGACCCGCGACAGCTCGTACGGGCCTGGGGTCGCGGACAGGTAGACGGTCTGCCCGATGCGCTCGAGGAACTCCTCCCACTTCAGGGGCCGGTTGTCCATGGCGCTCGGCAACCGGAAGCCGTGGTCCACGAGCGTCCGCTTGCGGCTCATGTCGCCCTCGTACATCGCGCCGATCTGCGGCACGGTCACGTGCGACTCGTCGAGGACGAGGAGGAAGTCCTCGGGGAAGTAGTCGAGCAGCGTGTGCGGCGCCGTCCCGGCGGCACGGCCGTCGATGTGCCGCGAGTAGTTCTCGATGCCGGAGCAGAAGCCGACCTGGCGCATCATCTCGACGTCGTACGTCGTCCGCATGCGCAGACGCTGGGCCTCCAGCATCTTGCCCTGCTTCTCCATCTCGGCCAGCCGGTCGGCCAGCTCGAGTTCGATGCCGGCGATCGCCCGCTCCATGCGCTCCGGGCCGGCGACGTAGTGCGTGGCCGGGAAGACGAAGACCGACTCGTGTTCCTCGACGATCTCCCCGGTCAGCGGGTGCAGCGTCATGACGCGCTCGATCTCGTCACCGAACATCTCGATGCGGACGGCGAGCTCCTCGTAAACCGGGAAGATCTCGATCGTGTCCCCGCGGACCCGGAAGGTCCCGCGGGTGAACGCCAGGTCGTTGCGGGTGTACTGCACGTCGACGAACTTGCGGAGCAGCTTGTCCCGCTCGATCGTGTCGCCGACGCGGAGCCGGACCATGCGGTCGACGTACTCCTGGGGAGTACCGAGGCCGTAGATGCAGGACACGCTCGCGACGACGATCACGTCGCGGCGCGTGAGCAGCGACATCGTTGCCGAGTGCCGCAGCCGCTCGACCTCCTCGTTGATCGAGGAGTCCTTCTCGATGTAGGTGTCCGTCTGCGGGACGTACGCCTCGGGCTGGTAGTAGTCGTAGTACGAGACGAAGTACTCGACCGCGTTGTGCGGGAGCAGTTCGCGGAACTCGTTCGCCAACTGCGCCGCGAGCGTCTTGTTGGGCGCCATCACCAGGGTCGGGCGCTGCACCCGCTCGACGAGCCAGGCGGTGGTCGCGCTCTTGCCGGTACCGGTCGCCCCGAGCAGGACGACGTCGGGCTTACCGTCGACGAGCCGCCGCTCGATCTCGTCGATGGCCGCCGGCTGGTCGCCCGCCGGCTGGAAGTCGCTGACCACCTCGAAACGGCGGGTGGAGCGCTGCAGGTCAGTGGACAAGCGGGGCACGATCGGCAGGGCGCCGTGTGCGGGAAGAGTGCTGGTCACCCTTCCACGGTACGTCCGGGCTCCGACAGTTCCGGGCCGTTCCGCTCGCGGCGGAGGGAGGGCCGGCTCGCGGCGGGGCCGTCCGCCGTCAGCCGCAGCCAGACCCGCTCGACCTGCGCGGCGAGGTCCTCCAGGGGCCCGTCGTTGTCGATGAGGTACGACGCCACCGCGACCTTGTCGGCCAGCGGCGCCTGCGCCGCGATCCGGGCCCGCGCATCGGCCTCGTCCATCCCGCGCAGCCGGACCAGGCGGTCCAGCTGGGTCTCGGGACTCGCGGCGACGACCACCACGTCGTCGTACAGGTCCTGCAGGCCGTTCTCGACGAGCAGCGCCACGTCGTGGACGGCCACCGGCGTACCCGCCCGCTCGGCGGCCGAGAACTGCCGGGCCGCCTCCTCCGCCACCAGCGGGTGCAGGATCGCGTTCAGCCGGGCCAGCGCCGAAGGGTCGGCGAAGACGCGGCGGCCGAGGGCCGGCCGGTCGAGGGTGCCGTCCGGCAACAGGACCGCCTCACCGAACTCGGCAACCACCGCCGCGAGCCCCGGCGTCCCGGGCTTCACGACGTCCCGCGCGATCAGGTCCGCATCGACCACCACGGCACCGTGCCGCGCGAGCAGCCGGCTCACCGCCGACTTGCCCGACCCGATGCCCCCGGTGAGACCCACCCTGCGCATCCGCCGACCGTATCCCGCCGGCCCTCCGCGCCGCCCACGGGCCGCCCGCCTGGCCCCTGCCCGGGGAGCAGCTGCATCCGCCTCGGGAGTCAGGCGGCCTGAACCGGCGGTGGATGCTCCCGCTCCCGGTGACAGGGCGCGGACGGAGGTGCGGCAGCCGGGAGGGCACGCAGGAGGGCGCCGCGGAGGACCCGGAACGCGGAGGAGGCCCCACCCGATTGCTCGGATGGGGCCTCCTCGAGGTCGTGCAGCGGTTACGCGCCGCCGCCCGAGAGCTTCTCGCGCAACGCCTGGAGCGCCTCGTCGCTGGCGAGCGTGCCGCCGGAGGACGGGGCCGGAGCCGGACGCGGGGTGCCCTCGTCGCCCTCCGCCTCCTCGCCGTCCTCGCCACCGGCGACCGACGTGTACGAGGTCGGCAGGGCCGCCTCGGCGTCGGCAGCCTGCATGCGCTTGATCTGCTCCTGGTGCGCCTGGAAGCGCTTCTGCGCCTCGGCGTACTGCTTCTCCCAGCGCTCCTTGGCCTCCTCGTGGCCCGGGAGCCACTCGCCGGAGTCGGCGTCGAAACCCTCGGGGTACACGTAGTTGCCGGCCTCGTCGTAGTTGGCCGCCATGCCGTACTGAGCCGGGTCGAAGTGCTCCTCGGCCACGACGCCGTTCTCGTTCGCCTGCTTCAGCGACAGCGAGATGCGACGACGCTCCAGGTCGATGTCGATGACCTTGACGAGCAGCTCGTCACCGACGTTGACGACCTGCTCCGGGATCTCGACGTGGCGCTCGGCCAGCTCGGAGATGTGGACCAGGCCCTCGATGCCCTCGTCGACGCGCA
>JAOPWV010000016.1 GCA_025965475.1 Frankiales bacterium
TTCCCCACGGGGACAGCGGCGAGCGGCGCGGCGAGTCCGACCAGGGCCGCGGACGGCTACACGCGGGTGATGGTGCTCGCCGAACCGATCACGATCTTCGGGGCGAGGCGGGGGTCGAGCCAGCGCAGCACCTGCGTGAGCTGGTTGAGGTCCATCGCGACGCAGCCGGCCGTGTAGCCGTTCGGCCCGGTGCTGCCGAACGTGTGCAGGAAGATCGCCGACCCGCGGCGTACGTCCGCCGGTGTCGCGGCCACCCGCTGGCCGTCGGCCAGGGTCCGGACGCCCCGCGGCAGGTTCCAGTCGATGTTGACGGCGTAGCGGTACGCCGGGGTGAGCGCCCGCAGGTGCTCGGACTCGCTCGTCCGCCAGCGCGCCGCGGCGGGCCGGCCGTTCTGGAACAGGTTGTAGGTCTTCGGGTCGCGCTGGTCGCCGGCCCAGTAGTCGGTGTCGTCGAGGACCTTGTACGGCAGCCGGGTGCCCGGGTTCGCGTAGATGCCGAACGAGAAGGTCAGCGGGTAGGTCCCGACCGGCGTACGCATGTCGTTCTGGATGCGCCTTCCGCCGGCGACGAGGCCGCGGCGGCCGATGTTGGCCCGCTGCGTGCCGATCGTCTGGCGCCACCGGCCAGCGGCGTCCTTCTCCCAGCCCTGGATGGTCCCGTGCATGTCCCCGCTGCGGGCGACCTGCACGATCAGGACCTGCCGCGACGCGCCGAGGTGGCTGAGCTGGGCAGGCAGGGGCCCGGCCGCCTGCGCGACTCCCGGGACGAGCGCCGCCACCGTCGCCGACAGCGCGGCGAGCAGGGCCGTTCGCAGGAGTGCCGATCTCAGCTGTCCCGATCTCACCAGCGATGCCCGTTTCATCCCGGGACCGTAGCGCCTGTCTAGGCTGCGGTGTCCCCGTTCGGTCAGGAGATCGCGATGAGCCGGATCCGCCGCAGCGCCGTCCTCACCTCCGGGGTCCTCGTGTGCCTGCTCGCCGCACCGACCGGCGGTCCCGCAGTCGCCGCGACACCCGGCTTCACCAGCTCGGTCAGCCGGGTGACGGCGAAGGACCTGCCGCACAGCTGGCGGTCCGGATGCCCGGTCGGCCCTGCCCAGCTGCGCGCCGTACAGCTCGCCTTCTGGGGCTTCGACGCCCGCCGCCACACCGGCCGGATCGTCGTGCACGAGCAGGTCGTCGCGGCGACGACAGCGGTCTTCGGACGGCTGTACGCCGCCCGTTTCCCGGTGCGCAGCATCCGGCCCGTCGACGACTTCGGCGGGAGCGACGACCGGTCCATGGCGGCCGACAACACCTCCGGGTTCAACTGCCGCAAGGCCGTCGCGTCCGGCCCGCCGCGCTGGTCGGTGCACGCCTACGGCAAGGCCATCGACATCAACCCCGTCGAGAACCCGTACGTCCAGAGCCGGCGGGTCGACCCGCCGGCCGGCCGCGCGTTCGCGAAACGCACGCCCTACCGGGCCGGCATGGCGGTCGCCGGCGGGACCGCGGTCCGGGCGTTCTCCGTGTCCGGCTGGGCCTGGGGCGGCCGCTGGGCCGGCACTCCCGACTACCAGCATTTCTCGGCGACCGGCGGCTGACCCCCCTTGCAAGACGGACGTACGGTTTGGTAATCTCCTAGGCGTGCCCAAGGTGTCGGAGGACCAGCTCGCCGCCCGGCGTGACGAGATCCTCTCCGCCGCGCGCCGCGCCTTCGCCCGCCATGGCTACGAAGGCGCGACGGTCAAGGTGCTCGAGGCCGAGACCGGCCTGTCGCGGGGCGCGATCTTCCACCACTTCCGTGACAAGGAGGCGCTCTTCCTCGCCCTCGCCGAGGATGACGCGGCCCGCACCGCCGAGGTCGTGGCCCGGGCCGGCCTGGTGCAGGTCATGCGCGACCTGCGCGAGAAGGACGCGGGCTGGCTCGGCGTGCAGCTCGAGGTACGGCGGCGGGTGCGCACGGATCCGGAGTTCGCCGCCCGCTGGGCGGAGCGCCAGCAGGCGGTCGCCACCGCCACCGAGGAGCGACTGCTGCGCCAGCGCGAGGCCGGAATCCTCCGCGACGACGTCCCCATCCCGATCCTCGCCGACTTCCTGCGGCTCGTCCTGGACGGGCTCGTCAGTTCCCGCGCGACCGGCATGCCGGTCGACCACCTGGACGGGGTGCTCGACCTCGTCGAGGACGCCGTCCGCAAGCGCACCCCGAACGGGAGCTCACCGCTCCCCCACTAGCGTCCCCTCCAGTCTCGACACCCCCCGAGGAGCAGCACATGGCAAGCCAGGACAGCTTCGGCGCCCGCAGTGACCTGACGGTCGGCGACCGCAGCTACGAGATCTTCCGCCTCGACAAGGTGGCGGGTGCGGCAGATCTGCCGTACAGCCTGAAGGTGCTGCTCGAGAACCTGCTCCGCACCGAGGACGGCGCCAACATCACCGCCGACCACGTCCGCGCCCTCGCGACCTGGGACCCGGCCGCCGAGCCCGACACGGAGATCCAGTTCACGCCGGCCCGCGTCCTGATGCAGGACTTCACCGGGGTGCCCTGCATCGTCGACCTGGCCGCGATGCGCGAGGCGATGGCCGACCTGGGCGGGGACGCCAAGCGGATCAACCCCCTCGCACCGGCCGAGCTCGTCATCGACCACTCGGTCGTCGCGGACTTCTTCGGCAGCAGGGACGCCCTCGGCCTCAACTCCGAGCTGGAGTACGAGCGCAACCGTGAGCGGTACGAGTTCCTGAAGTGGGGCCAGACCGCGTTCGACGACTTCGCCGTCGTGCCGCCGGAGACCGGCATCGTCCACCAGGTCAACCTGGAGCGACTGGCCCGCGTGGTCTTCACCCGCGGGAACCAGGCCTACCCGGACACCCTCGTCGGGACCGACTCGCACACCACGATGATCAACGGCCTCGGCGTGCTCGGCTGGGGCGTCGGCGGCATCGAGGCGGAGGCCGCGATGCTCGGCCAGCCGGTCTCGATGCTCATCCCGAAGGTCGTCGGCTTCAAGCTGTCCGGCCAGCTGCCCGCCGGCGCGACCGCGACCGACCTGGTCCTCACCGTCACCGAGCTGTTGCGCAAGAAGGGCGTGGTCGGGAAGTTCGTCGAGTTCTACGGCCCGGGCGTCGCGAACGTCCCGCTCGCCGACCGCGCGACCATCGGCAACATGAGCCCCGAGTACGGCTCCACCTGCGCGATCTTCCCGATCGACGACGAGACGCTGGCGTACATGCGGCTCACCGGCCGGCCCGAGGAGCTCGTCGCCCTGACCGAGGCGTACGCCAAGGAGCAGGGCCTGTGGCACGACCCGTCCGCCGAGCCCAGGTTCTCCGAGACCCTCGAACTGGACCTGTCGACGGTCGTCCCGAGCCTGGCCGGCCCGAAGCGCCCGCAGGACCGGGTGCCGCTGGACCAGGCCAAGGGGATGTTCCGCACCTCCCTCGCCGACTACACCCAGCCCAGCGAGCAGGCCAACGGCGTCGACGAGGCCGTCGAGGAGACGTTCCCGGCCTCCGACCCGATCGCGCCGGGGCACGAGAACCCGTCGGACAAGCCGATCAGCGTCAACATCGGTGACGTGTCAGGTCGCGCCAGCAACCCGGTCGCCGCCACGCTGGCCAACGGCGAGCGGGTCGAGCTCGACCACGGCGCCGTCGCGATCGCCGCGATCACGAGCTGCACGAACACGAGCAACCCGTACGTCATGGTCGGCGCCGGCCTGCTCGCGAAGAACGCCGTCGAGAAGGGCCTGACCAGCAAGCCGTGGGTCAAGACGACCCTCGCGCCGGGGTCCAAGGTCGTCACCGACTACTACGAGAAGGCCGGTCTCACGCCGTACCTGGACAAGCTCGGGTTCCAGACCGTCGGCTACGGCTGCACCACCTGCATCGGCAACTCCGGCCCGCTGCCGACCGAGGTCAGTGCGGCGGTCAACGAGGGCGACCTCGCGGTCGTCAGCGTGCTGTCCGGCAACCGCAACTTCGAGGGCCGCATCAACCCGGACATCAAGATGAACTACCTCGCGTCGCCGCCGCTCGTCGTGGCCTACGCGCTGGCCGGGACGATGGACCTCGACCTCAGCACCGAGCCGCTCGGCATCGGCAGCGACGGCCAGCCGGTCTACCTGCGCGACATCTGGCCGAGCCAGAAGGACGTGTCCGACGTCGTCGCCAGTGCCATCACCGGGGACATGTACGCCGACTCGTACGCCGACGTGTTCGCCGGCAACGACCGGTGGCGGGCCATCGAGGTGCCGGCCGGCGACGCGTTCGCCTGGGACCCGGAGTCCACGTACGTCCGCAAGCCCCCGTACTTCGACGGCATGCAGCGCGAGCCCAAGGCACTGACCGACATCACCGGCGCACGGGTGCTGGCCGTCCTCGGCGACTCGGTCACGACCGACCACATCTCCCCCGCGGGCTCGATCAAGGTCGACTCGCCCGCCGGCACGTACCTGTCCGAGCACGGCGTCGCACCGAAGGACTTCAACTCCTACGGCTCCCGTCGCGGCAACCACGAGGTCATGATCCGCGGGACCTTCGCCAACATCCGGCTGCGCAACCAGCTGGCCCCCGGGACGGAGGGCGGCGTGACCGTCAAGCTCCCCGAGGGCACCCAGACGACGATCTACGAGGCGAGCCAGGCCTACCAGGCCGAGGGCACGTCGCTGGTCATCCTGGCGGGCAAGGAGTACGGCTCCGGGTCCAGCCGCGACTGGGCGGCCAAGGGCACCGCGCTGCTGGGCGTACGCGCCGTCCTGGCCGAGTCCTACGAGCGCATCCACCGGTCCAACCTCATCGGGATGGGCGTGCTGCCGCTGCAGTTCACCGGCGGAGACACCGTCGCCTCGCTGGGCCTGACCGGCCAGGAGACCTTCACCATCGAGGGCATCGCGGCCGGCGACGGGGTACCCCGGGAGCTGACCGTCAAGGCTGACGACAAGACCTTCACCGTGACCGTCCGGATCGACACCCCCGGCGAGCAGGCCTACTACCGCAACGGCGGGATCATGCCGTTCGTCCTGCGGTCGCTGCTGCAGGGCTAGTCAACCCGGCCCGTCCTCCCGGCCGTGCGTGATCGAGGTGCTGCCGCCCTGGCAGCACCTCGATCACGTTCCGGGGGTGATTTGCCGGTGAACACGCCCGAATTGCGGCCCCAGAGGCGACACCGGCGGCGCGAGCCGCGATACTGGTGCCCATGCCTCACACGTCCCGGGCAAACCGGCCGACCGGCCGGACCGGGACGCGACGGCTGGAACGGTCGCTCGACACGGCTTCGCACGCCTGCAGCGGCTGTCCCGAACGGTCCTGCAGGGGGCCGCTCGACAGGAACAACGCGACGACCCTCGACGTTCTCCTGTGAGCGGTTGCTCGCGCTCCCGCCCTCGTACGACAAGGACTTGCACGTGACTTCGTCCAGCGCCCGCGCCGACTCCGGCGCACCGGCTGTCACCTCCGAGGTTCCTGCCCCGGTCGCCGAGCCGACCGCGCCCGCAGCCACTGCGCGCAAGGCGGTGTCCGCCGCGGCCAGCGCCACGGCCCGGACCGCGAAGGTCGACGTCCCGGTGGATGCCCCGGTGGGCGCCAAGAAGACCGCCAAGAAGGCCGAGCCGAAGCAGGCCGGCAAGAAGGCCGACCCGAAGCAGACGGACGCCCCCGGCGCCGACGGCCCGGACGGCCCCGAGGGTCTCGACGAGCCCGGTGCGGAGGACCTCGCCGTCGAGGTCGACATCGACCCCACTGTGCTCGCGGCCGCGGACCCGGCACTGGCGGCGGCCACCGAGCCGGCGGCCGCGGCGGCGGACGACGAGGACGACGACGACGACGAGGACGAGGACGCGCCCAAGGCGAAGTCCGACGACGATGACGAGGACGACCCGAAGCCGCTGGCGGCCGAGGGCGAGGTGGGCATCTCCACCGACCTCGTGCGCGCCTACCTCAAGGAGATCGGCAAGGTCCCGCTGCTGACCGCCGAACAGGAGGTCGAGCTCGCCCAGCGCATCGAGGCCGGCCTGTTCGCCGCGGAGAAGGTCCGCCAGGCCGACGACGGCGAGGCCGCGAAGCTGTCGGCGGCCCTGCGTCGCGACCTCGAGTGGCTGATCCACGACGGGCAGCGGGCCAAGCGCCACCTGCTCGAGGCCAACCTGCGCCTGGTCGTCTCCATCGCGAAGCGGTACCTCGGGCGCGGCATGCTCTTCCTGGACCTGATCCAGGAGGGCAACCTCGGCCTGATCCGCGCGGTCGAGAAGTTCGACTACACCAAGGGCTACAAGTTCTCGACGTACGCCACCTGGTGGATCCGACAGGCCATCACGCGCGCCATGGCCGACCAGGCCCGCACCATCCGCATCCCGGTGCACATGGTCGAGCAGATCAACAAGCTCACCCGCGTCCAGCGCGAGATGCTCCAGGAGCTGGGCCGCGAGCCCACCCCCGAGGAGCTTGCCAAGGAACTCGACATGACCCCTGAGAAGGTCGTCGAGATCCAGGGCTACGCCCGCGAGCCAGTGAGCCTCGAGACCACGATCGGCGACGACCAGGACAGCAACCTCGGTGACTTCATCGAGGACGCCGACGCCCCCGTCGCCGCCGAGGTCGTCTCGTACGGCTTGATGCAGGAGCAGCTCAACGAGGTGCTCCGCACCCTGACCGACCGCGAGGCCGCCGTCGTGAAGATGCGCTTCGGCCTCGTGGACGGCCAGCCGCGCACCCTCGACGAGATCGGCCGCGAGTTCGGGCTGACCCGCGAGCGGATCCGGCAGATCGAGTCCAAGACGCTGTCGAAGCTGCGCCACCCCAGCCGGTCGCAGAAGCTGCGCGACTACCTCGACTGAGGACCTGCCCCGGCGGGTGGCCGCCCGGCTCGTCGTCCTCGACCCGGACGGCCTCGTGCTCCTGTTCCGGTACGACGACCCACCGCCCAACGGGGTGCACTGGGTGACGCCCGGCGGCGGCCTGGAGCCGGGTGAGGACGTCCGGGCTGCCGCGGCCCGCGAGCTACGGGAGGAGACCGGCTGGGCCGACGTGACCGTCGGCGCCGAGCTCGGCACCGGCGTACGCGTCTTCGAGCACACCGCCGGCCTGGTCCGTCAGCACGAGACGCACTTCGCCGCGCGGGTCCGCGAACCACGCCGGCCGCTCGGGCCGCACGTCGCCGCAGCGCACGCGCTGGACGGCATCTCGGACTGGCGGTGGTGGACGGCGGCGGAGCTGGTGGTCACCCGCGAGCGGGTGTTCCCCGCCGTGCTCCTGGCCCTGATCGTCCGGTCGTGCCGGGCCGGCACATAGGGTCCGGCCCGTGCAACCTGTCTCCCCCGCCGAGTTCGAAGGGCTCGTGGCGGACGCACTCGACACGCTGCCGACCGAGCTGGCCCGGCACTTCTCGAACGTCGTCGTGATGGTCGAGGACGAGCATCCCGAAGACCACGACATACTCGGGCTGTACGAGGGCATAGCCCTGACCGAACGCACGCAGTACTCGGGCGTGCTGCCGGACCGGATCAGCCTCTACCGGATCCCTCTGTGCCTGATGGCCGAAGACCTCGACCATCTCGTCGAGGAGATCGCGGTGACGGTCGTGCACGAGTTCGCGCACCACGTGGGGATCGACGACCGGCGCCTGCACGAGCTCGGTTGGGATTGATGGTCCAGAAAAGGTGGATATAGGCGATTCGCCCGCGTACGTTGTGACCTGCTGTGAGCGACCTCACCCGTGGGGGTGCTGCGGAATCCTCCCGGGTGTTGGATCGTTCTCTCTTTGTCGGGCTCTTGCAGGACAGGTTTGGTTGAGAGCCCTCCCGGGACGCCGACGCGTTCACACGGCGCGAGCGGCACGGAGGCTCCCCACGCCGTGCGTGCGCGCCAACCGCGCCCCGGCAGGCACCACCGTCCAGCTATGACAGCCCACCGCACCAACAAGCCCGCATAGTTCAGGAGATCCGACATGTCCGCCCCCGCCCGCCCCGTCGACGTCGTCGAGGCGCTGGTCGAGCGTTCCCGGTCCGAGGGACGCTTGTCCCTGGACCAGCTGCGTACCGCATTCGATGCTGCCGGCATCGGCCCGGCCGAAGCAGGTGCTGTGCTGCGCCGCCTCACCGAGGCCGGCGCGGTCCTCGACGCCGAGGAGCCCAAGCGGCCCCGGCGTACGGCCAAGCCGGCCGCCCGACCGGCTGCCCGGCCGGCCGCCAAGCAGACCACCCGCCCGAGTGGCCGCACCGTCGCCGCC
>JAOPWV010000018.1 GCA_025965475.1 Frankiales bacterium
AAGTGCTGCGTCAGTGCGTAGAGCGGTATCAGCGCCCACCAGGGCACGGTCAACGGCGGAGCGACCGGAAACGCCGTGCTGCGCATGGCCAGAACGGCCCCGACGGCGATCATGCACGCGGAGAGGCCCAGAGCCGCCGCCTGGCGCCTCCGTGCGTCTCGGGCCGTTCCCTCCCTCATCGGGCTCATATTCGGCGGGCTGACGGTGACTCTTGAAGGTCCATTTGGCCTAATCGGCTGGTCCGTCCGACCAGGAGCACGACCAGCAGCCCGAGAGCGGCGGTGCCCGCGACGACCGCGCGGCTGCCGGCGACCTCCGCCAGCGCGCCGGCCAGGAGGAGCGCGGTCCCTTGTCCGAGCATGAGCAGGGTCGAGGCGATGCCGAACGCGCGGCCCCGGAACGCGGCAGGCGTGGCGGCGACGTAGGCGACGCTCGCCACGAGTTGCACGCTGGTCCCGAGGCCGGACGTGAACCACAACAGCGCGGTCAGGGTCGTGCCGGGGACGAACGGCGTCAGGAGAAGCGGTACGCACAAGAGCAGCGCGAGTGGGCGGAGCAGCCCGGGCCGGCGCTCGGCGGGCACGCGCAGGATCGCGACGCTCGCGAGGACGTACCCGAGGGGCAGGGCGGCCGTGAGCACCCCCGCTGCCACGGCGCCGTTCCCGTCGTCGCTCGCCACCGCCACCGCGAGCCCCTCGGGCACGATCGCCACGACGGCCGCGAGGACGCCGTAGGTCAGCAGGGCGCGCAGGACCGGCTCGTGGGCCACGAAGGAGAACCCCGCCGACACGTCGCTGAGCAGCGTGGTCTTGGTCACCGCGGTGGCGGGTCGGTCCCGCACTGCCACCTTGAGCATGAGCGCCGACACCGCGAAGGTCGCGACGTCGATCGCGAGGGCACCCCGTGGGGAGACCGCGGCGACGAGGAGTCCACCCAGGAAGAAGCCGCCGACCTGGGCGGCCTGGATCGTGGTGTTGATGAGCGTGTTGGCGGTGGCGTACGCCTCGCCCGAGACGATGTCGGGGAGGATCGCGCTGCGGGCACTCTCGAACGGAGGCGCGAGCAGGCCCACCGCCACGAGGACCGAAAAGACGAGCCAGAGCGGCGGGTGCGCGACGAGCAGCAGGGCGACGAGCAGCCCGCGCGCGACGTCCGAGACGATCATGATCTGGCGGCGGCGGTGCCGGTCGGCCAGCGCGGACAGGATCGGGCCGCCGACGAGCCAGGTCAGGAACGAGCAGCCGTACGTCGCGGACGCCGCGAAAGCGGAGCCGGAGCGCTCGTAGACGAGCAGCGCGATCGCCAGGCGGGCCATCTGGTCGCCGATCAGGCTCAGTCCCTGCGACACGAACATGGCCCGGAACTCGCGCACGCGCAGGACCTCGACATAGGTCACACGCGGGGACGAGGTGCTCACGTTCCGCAGTTTGGCCGATCTGCGGCTCTCAGGTGTGGAACTTCACGCGGAGGCTCCGCGGGTCGGGCGCCGTCGGTGGTCCGGCGCGTCCCGGCGCCGTACGGTGGCGTCCTCGCCCGGGTGGTGGAACTGGCATTCACACTCCCCTTAAAAGGGAGCGCTCGAAAGAGATTGCGGGTTCGACTCCCGCCCCGGGCACAACCGGCGCTTACCATTCGTTGACCTGTCGAGGGCCCCGGGCATCGGGTCCGGGCCCCCACGACAGGATGGACAGGAGTGACGTGCGCACCAGCAGCAATCCCGCGCTGACCCGCATCCCCGCGTTCGCGCAGGCGAACGGACGCACGGTCGGCTTCGGCCCGCGGCCGGGGACGACCGACCCGCTGGAGCAGGGCTACTTCGGCCCGAGCGCGACCTCGCGCGACACGGGCCGGATGACGGTCGAGGACGTCACCGTCCGGACCGCCATCCTGCTCGGCACGGCGGTCGTGACCGGCGCGGCCACCTGGATGCTGAACCTCGGCGGCCTGGCCCTCCCGGCCCTGATCGTCGCCTTCATCCTCGGCCTGGTGATCTCGCTCAAGCAGGTCACCAACCCCGCCGTGATCATCGCCTACGCCGCGTTCGAGGGCGTGTTCCTCGGCGGCATCAGCAAGGCCTTCGAGGCGCGCTACAGCGGCATCGTCGTGCAGGCCATCATCGGCACGCTCGCCGTCGCGGCGGCCATGCTGTTCATGTACCGCAGCGGCCGCATCCGGGTGACGCCGCAGTTCACCAAGATGGTGATCGGCGCCACGATCGGCTACGGCGTCCTGCTGCTGGTCAACCTGGTGGCCGGCTTCTTCACCAGCGGCGGCCTCGGCCTGTTCAGCGGCGGCCTGCTCAGCATGGGCATCTGCCTCATCGCGATCGGCCTGGCCTCGCTGAACCTGGTGCTGGACTTCGACTTCATCCAGAAGGGTGCCGAGCAGGGCCTGCCGGAGCGGTACGGCTGGCTGGCCGCCTTCGGCCTGATGGTCACCCTCGTCTGGCTGTACATCGAGATCCTGCGGCTGCTGAGCTACCTGCGCGAGCGGTAGAGCCCCAGTCCGTGCGACGGGCCGTTGTCCTTTCCGGGACGGCGGCCCGTCGTCGTTGTCAGCCCTCCCGGTCCGGGCCGGCGCGGGTGAGCGAGACGCGGAGCAGGCAGCGCTGGTCCCGGACCATCGCGGCCCGGTAGTCCTCCCAGTCCGGGTGCTCGCCGGAGAGCCGGCGGTAGTAGTCGACGAGCGGCTCCATGGCGTCGGGCAGGGACAGGACGTCCACCGTGCCCTCGAGGAAGATCCACGTGCCGTAGAACGTGCCCGGCAGCACCGTCAGCCAGGCGCGCGGGTCGCGGCGCAGGTTCCGGGTCTTGAAGGCCGTCTCGCGGCTGCTGATCACGATCCGGCCCTCGTCGTCGACCGCCGCGTCGACCGGCGACATCTGCGGGGTGCCGTCCTTGCGCATGGTGCCCAGTACGGCGTGCGGGTTCTCCGCGACGAACCGGCGCGCCTCGTCCAGATCCATGTCGGCTCCCTCGTCGCGGGTCACGGTCGCCATGATCGAAGAGCACCGGGCGGCAGGAGTCCAGGGACAGTGACGGCGGTAGCCTCCGCCGGTGCCCGAGCCCCGCGCCGTCCTGGCCCGCGAGAGCGGCCTGCTCGTGGAACGGCTCCGGCTCTGGACCCCGCAGCGGTGGTCCGCGGCGGCGCCGCCGTACGGCAGCCGCGGGGACCTCGCGCACCACCTGGTGCAGTGGCTCGCCGACCGGGGCGCCGAGCTCGAGGGCGCCCCGCGGCGGCCGGTCCCGCGGCTCGACAACGACCTCGGCCTGCCCGACCAGCTCGCGGTGACCGCGGACGACCTCGTGCGCGCCGGGCCAGACGAGCGTGCCGCCCGGGTCGCGACGGCCCACCTGCTGGCGCACCGCCGCGACCTGCTCGACGACGAGGTGCCCCAGGGTCTCCTGGAGCACCTCGGCGACGTGCTGGTGGCCTGTCCGGCTAGCTGAGCCGCTCCAGCACCATCGCCATGCCCATGCCGCCCCCGACGCACATGGACTCGACGCCGAACTGCTTGTCCAGCGTCTGCAGGCCGTTGATGAGCGTGCCGGTGATGCGGGCACCGGTCATGCCGAACGGGTGGCCGACCGCGATGGCGCCGCCGTGCACGTTGAGCTTGTCCAAGGGGATGCCGGCGTCCTTGTACGACGGGATGACCTGCGCGGCAAAAGCCTCGTTGATCTCGAACAGGTCGATGTCGGAGACCGTCTTTCCGGCCCGCTTGAGGGCCAGCTCGATGGCTTCCTTGGGCCCGTAACCCATGATCTCGGGGGACAGGCCGGTCACGGCGGTGGACACGATCCGGGCCAGCGGCGTGAGGCCGAGCTCGGCGGCCTTGGTGCTGCTCATGACGATGACCGCGGCCGCGCCGTCGTTGAGCGGGCAGGCGTTGCCCGCAGTGACCATGCCGTCGGGCCGGAACACCGGCTTCAGGCCGGCCATGCCCTCGACGGTGACGCCCGGGCGCGGGCCGTCGTCGGCGCTGACGACCGTGCCGTCGGGCGTGGTGACCGGGGTGATCTCGCGCTCCCAGAAGCCGTTCGCGATCGCCTTCTCGGCCAGGTTCTGCGAGCGGGCGGCGTACTCGTCCATCTCCTGACGGGTGACGCCCTTGAGCCGGGCCAGGTTCTCCGCGGTCTGGCCCATGGAGATGTAGATGTCCGGGACCCCGCCCGTCTGGCGCGGGTCGCTCCAGGACTCGGCACCGCCCTCGGCCAGCTTCGCGGACCTGGCCTGGGCCTCGTCGAAGGAGGGGTTCATCGTGTCGGGCAGCGAGTCGCTGTTGCCCGAGATGAACCGGCTGACCATCTCCACGCCGGCGGAGATGTAGGCGTCACCCTCGCCGGCCTTGATGGCGTGGAAGGCCATCCGGGTGGTCTGCAGGGAGGACGAGCAGTACCGCGTGATCGTCGTACCGGGCAGGAAGTCGTAGCCCAGCCGTACCGCGACGACGCGGCCCATGTTGTAGCCCTGCTCGCCGCCGGGCAGGCCGCAGCCGAGCATCAGGTCGTCGATGTCCTCGGGACGCAGGTCCGGAACCTTGTCCAGAGCTGCGCGCACGATGGTGGCCGCCAGCTCGTCGGGGCGCAGGTCCTTGAGCGAGCCCTTGAAAGCGCGGCCGATGGGCGAGCGGGCCGTCGAGACGATGACGGCGTCGGGAACCTCGGGCATGCGCTTCTCCTCTGTCGGTCGGCTTGTCGCCGAACGCTAACGCTCGGCCGCAGGCTCGTCCTCCACGAGGTCCTCCTCGGGAGTGCGGGCAGCCGGTGCGCCGCGTCCCACGAGCGGTACCCGCCGGACGAGCCGTGCCAAACGGCCGGGTCCGGCGGAGGCGGCACCCTCGCCACCGGGGATCGTCTCGACCTCGATCCCGGGGGTGCCGGCCGCCACCGCGGCGGCCACGTCGATGTCCTGCACGCTGGCCGGGACGGCCTCCACCGCCGCCACCTCGGCGCCCAGGGCGCGCAGCATGCTGGGCAACAGGACGTCGACGACGCGGGCGTAGCCGGCCGACGAGGGGTGGAACCGGTCCGCGCTCCAGTACTGCTTGTGCTGGGCGAACTCCGGCCCGAGCAGGTTGCCGAGGGAGACGGCCACCCCCTCGGCCTCGACGACCGCGACCAGCTGGGCCTGCGCGAGCTTGCGGCTGTAGACGCGTGCGACCGACCGCAGCGGCTGCAGCAGCGGCTCGACGGTGCCGAGGTCGGGGCAGGTTCCGACGACCACGACGACCCCGGCGGCGCGCAGCGTGCGGACGGCACGGCTGAGGTCCCTGGCGGCGTCGCCGGGCCGGACGCGGTGGGTGACGTCGTTCGCGCCGATCATGATCACGGCGATGTCGACCCGGTGGCGCAGGGCCCGGGCTACCTGCTTGTCCAGGTCCGCCGAGCGGGCGCCGATGGCCGCGCGCACGTCGAGCCGGACCCGCCGGCCGAGTTCGCGGGACAGGCCGCCGGCCAGCATGGCGCCTGTCGTCTCCCGGGAGGTCGCCACGCCCAAGCCGGCGGCGCTGGAGTCGCCGAGCAGCGCCATCCGCACGACCGTCTCGCCGCGCGGACCGCGCCCGTAGGAACCGGAGGCCGGCGGCGCCTTCTCCGTGGGCTCGCCGATCGTGCGGCGGGCCAGCTTCGCCTCGCCCATGAGGACACCGACGCCCGCCGCGGCGACGGACATCAGCGTGCCGGCGCCGAAGCCGGTCTTGGCGACGACCTGGACGAAGCGGCGGCCCGGCCGCGGGATCGAGCTCACCGGTCCCGTCCGCGCAGGAACGCGCGTACCGCCTCGCGGGCGCCGGTGGAGACGTGGGTCCCGTGGGTGAAGGCCGCGACGTCGTAGTCGAGGTCGGCCAGCCGGTCGGCGGTCTCCCGCGACAGCGTGACGTCGGTGCAGAAGCTGGCCGGCGAGTAGCGCAGGCCGCGCACGTTGAAGATGGCGTCCCCGGTGACGAGTACGCCGGTCTGCTCGTGCAGCAGCGAGACGTGACCGGGCGTGTGGCCGGGCGTGTGGATCACCCGCAGGCCGCCAGCGATCGGCAGAACGGCGCCGTCCGCGAACGTCTCGTCGACGTCGCAGCGGGCGAATCCCCCGCCGGGCAGCCGGTTGGCCAGCCGCCCGCCGAACCGGGAGGCGTCGCGCTTCGGCGCGCGCCCCTCCCGGAGGTAGACCGCGTCGCGGTCGTGGGCCAGGACGCCGGCGCCGGTCGCCTTGCGTGCGCCGGCCAGGCCGCCGGCGTGGTCGGCGTGCGCGTGGGTGAGCAGGATCCGGCGTACGTCCTCCGCGGCCTTCCCGAGCCCCGCCAGCGCCGCCAGGATCTTCCTGTCGGCCCGCTTGAGGCCGGTGTCCACCAGGGTCAGCGAACCGTCCTCGTCCGCGAACAGGAACGAGTTCACCAGGTCGAACGGCGCCGTGGGTATGCGCCAGACTCCTGGAGCGAGCGCTATGGCGGCCATCCGGCACCTCCTCGTCGTCCGTTCGGTCAGTGGAGTGCGACCCTAGCCGCCGTACGCTGACGTCTCCGAGCAGTCGTCCGTACAGCGGACCGACGCGCCAGGGAAGGGCGGCTCCGTGCAGGTCAGCGACTCACTGATCGACCTCGTCGGCAACACCCCGCTCGTCCGGCTCGGGCGGATGGCCGCGGACGTCCGGCCGCAGGTCGTCGTGAAGGTGGAGTACTTCAACCCTGGCGGGTCGGTGAAGGACCGCATCGCCCTGTCGATGGTGGAGGCCGCCGAGCGGGACGGCCTGATCAAGCCTGGCGGGACGATCGTCGAGCCGACCAGCGGCAACACCGGCGTCGGTCTGGCGATCGTGGCGAACCAGCGCGGCTACAAGTGCATCTTCGTGATGCCGGACAAGATGAGCGCGGAGAAGATCGCCGTCCTGCGCGCGTACGGCGCGGAGGTCGTCGTCTGCCCGACCGCGGTCGCGCCCGAGCACCCGGACTCGTACTACTCGGTTTCCAAGCGGTTGGCCGCCGAGACGCCCGGCGGGTGGAATCCCAACCAGTACGCCAACCCGCTCAACCCGGCCGCCCACTACGCCACCACGGGACCGGAGATCTGGCGGCAGACCGACGGCACCGTGACGCACTTCGTCGCGGGCGTCGGCACCGGCGGCACCATCAGCGGCACCGGGCGCTACCTCAAGGAGGTGTCCGGCGGGCGCGTCCAGGTCATCGGCGCGGACCCCGAGGGCTCGGTCTACTCGGGTGGCACCGGCCGGCCCTACCTCGTCGAGGGGGTAGGGGAGGACTTCTGGCCCGAGACGTATGACAAGAGCGTCGCGGACCGGATCATCGCCGTCAGCGACCGCGACTCGTTCCTCACCACCCGCCGGCTGGCCCGCGAGGAGGCGCTGCTCGTCGGCGGGTCCTGCGGGCTCGCGGTCGCCGCCGGGCTGCGGCTCGCCGAGGAGCTCACCGAGGACGACCTGGTGGTCGTCCTGCTGCCCGACTCCGGCCGCGGCTACCTGTCCAAGATCTACAACGACGAGTGGATGGCGGACTACGGCTTCCTCGTCCCCGACGACACCCAGCCGACGGTGGGGGACGTCCTGCGGCGCAAGGGACCGGACATGCCCGAGCTGGTGCACGTCCACCCCGAGGAGACGGTCGGGTCGGCCATCGCGATCCTGCGGGAGTACGGCGTCTCGCAGATGCCGGTCGTCAAGGAGGAGCCGCCGGTGATGGCGGCGGAGGTCGTCGGCGCCGTCGTCGAGCGGGAGCTCCTCGAAGCGGTCTTCGCCGACCGGGCCGCGCTGGACCAGCCGCTGGGCCAGCACATGTCCAAGGCCCTCCCGTCGGTCGGCGCGGGTGAGCCGCTTCCCGTGGCGATGGCGGAGCTGGAGAACGCGTCGGCGCTGCTCGTCCTCGACGACGGCAAGCCGGTCGGGATCATCACGCGGTCCGACCTGCTCGGCTTCCTCGCGCGTCCCTGAGGCGACCCGCCGCGCACGCCCGGGCTCCCGCGGTGAGCCGACGTGCTGGCTCGGTTGCGGACGCGGAGTCGTACCGTTCGACCATGAGCGAGCACACCGGCGACGAGGTTCACGGCGGGGCCGACACGTGGGCGGCCGGCGGATACGGCTTCGAGACGCTCGCCATCCATGCGGGGCAGGACCCGGACCCGGCCACCGGTGCCGTGGTCGTCCCGATCTACCAGACCTCCACGTTCGCGCAGTCCGAGGTGGGCCGGCACCAGGGCTACGAGTACAGCCGGTCGGGCAACCCGACCAGGACCGCCCTCGAGTCCTGCCTGGCCGCGCTCGAGGGTGGGCGTACCGGCCTCGCGTTCGCCAGTGGTCTGGCCGCGGAGGACTGCGCGCTGCGCACTCTGACCGGCCCCGGCGGCCACGTGGTCATCCCCGATGACGCGTACGGCGGCACGTACCGGCTGTTCGCCAGGGTGCTCGAGCGCTGGGGGGTCGAGCACACCCCGGTGCCGCTCGGTGACCTCGAGGCCGTGCGGGCGGCGGTCCGGCCCGGGCAGACCTCGGTGATCTGGTGCGAGACGCCCACGAACCCGCTGCTCGGCATCGCGGACATCGCCGAACTCGCGACGATCGCGCATGCGGCCGGGGCCCGGCTCGTCGTCGACAACACGTTCGCGAGCCCGTACCTCCAACAGCCGCTGAGCCTGGGCGCTGACGTCGTCGTGCACTCGACGACGAAGTACGTCGGCGGCCACTCGGACGTCGTCGGCGGCGCGCTCGTGACGGGCGACGTGGCGCTGGGCGAGGAGCTCGCGTACCACCAGAACGCGATGGGCGGGGTCCCCGGGGCGTTCGACGCCTGGCTGGTCCTGCGCGGGGCCAAGACCCTCGGGGTGCGGATGGACCGGCACTGCGCGAACGCGCAGCGGGTCGTCGAGCTGCTCCAGTCCTCGAACAAGGTCGCGAGCGTGCTCTATCCGGGTCTCGCCGAGCACCCCGGTCACCAGGTGGCCGCCAAGCAGATGCGCGACTTCGGCGGGATGGTGAGCTTCCGGCTGACCGGCGGCGAGGCCGCCGCGCTCGAGATCTGCCGGCGCACCCGGATCTTCACGCTGGCCGAGTCCCTCGGCGGCGTCGAGTCCCTCATCGAGCACCCGGCACGGATGACGCACGCGTCCGTCGCGGGCTCGAGCCTGGAGGTGCCGGCCGACCTGGTGCGGCTGTCGGTCGGGATCGAGACCGCCGAGGACCTGATCGAGGACCTCGGTCAGGCCCTGGCGGCCGCCTGAGCCGGACCCTTCTCGATCGGACTCAGTGCGCCCGTCGGCCGCGACGGGCCCGCAGGTAGTCGCTGACGACGTACTCCCCGAGCCGGCTCGGGTCCGGCGAGAACACCCGGCCGCCGTTGCGGGCCGCCAGGTGCTCGACGAAGTCCACCAGCCGTGGCTCGTCGTCGAGCATGAACACGTTGATCGTCGCCCCGCGGCGGGTGACGCGCTCGACCTCGGCCATCGTCAGCGCGAGCGTCTCGGGCAGCGGGGGCCAGCAGAACTCGGCGTACCCGTCCCGGGTGAGGTGCGCGGTGGGTTCGCCGTCTGTGACGACGAGGACGACCGGCTCGGCGTCCGGGTGCTTGCCGAGGTGGCGGCCGGCCAGGACCAGCGCGTGCTGCAGGTTGGTGCCCTGGACCCGCTGGGCGTCGAGCCCGGCCAGCTGCTCGGGTCGGAGCACCTGCGCGTAGTCGCTGAAGCCGATGATCTCGATGGCGTCCTGCGGGTACTTCGTCGTGACCAGTGAGTGCAGGGCCAGCGCGGTCTGCTTGGCGGCCCCCCAGGTGCCGCGCAGCTCCATCGAGAACGACAGGTCGACCAGCAGGGCGACGGCTGCCGTCGTACGCCGCTCGGTCTCGACGACCTCGAAGTCCTCCACCGTCAGGTGGACCGGCCCGGGGCCGCCGCGCAGGACGGCATTGCGGACCGTGCGCACGACGTCGAGCGGCTGCTCGTCACCGAACTCCCAGGCCCGGCTCGCACCGGTGATGTCACCCGCCGCGCCGGCGTCCTTCATGTCGTGCCCGCCGCGACCGCGCGACTCGAGGTCGGAGAACACCTTCCGCAGGGCGGTCGCACCGAGGCGGCGGACCGCCCGCGGGCTCAGCTCCAGCCGGCCGTGGCTGTCGCGAGTGAGGTACCCCTGTTCGTGCAGCTCCCGTTCGATGCGGCGCAGCGCGGCGACGTCGTCCACCGCGCCGCGGCCCAGCGCCCGCTGCACCGCGTCCTCGTCGATGTCGTCGAGGGACGCGCCCGGGTAGTCCTGCGCCAGCGAGGTCTCGAGGTCGTCGAGGTCGGCCAGCTCCTCGAGCGCACTGGTCGCGTCGCCCAGGCCCAGCCCCTGCTCGCCCCGCATGCGCTCCCTGCCGCCCCACGGGAGATCCGGGCGGGCGTTGCGGAGGGCGTCGCCGAGCTGGGCCATCTGGGCGGCCATGTCCATGTCCATCGCCCCCTGCATCAGCTCGCCGAGCTCCTGGCGCTGCTGGGGGGTGAGTGAGTCCATGAGCTTCTGGGCGGCCGCCGCCCGGCGGGCCAGGTCGTCGACGAGCTCCTCGAGCGTCTGCGGGTTCGACGGGAAGAACTGGCCGTGCTTGCTCATGAAGTCGTCGAACTGCTGCTGGGTGTGCTCCCCGCGGGCGTCGCTCTCGAGCATCGCGTTGAGGTCGGCCAGCATGTCCTTGACGGCCTGCATGTCCTCGGGGGTCGCGTTCTCGAGCGCGTCCTTCATCCCCTTGAACTGGCTGTCGAGGACCTCGCGGCGCAGCAGCTCGTCGATCTGGTCGTACGCCGCCTTGGCCTCGGGGCTGCGCCAGTTGTAGGGCTTGAGGGCCTGCACCGCCCGGGCCGTGTCCGTCGGCAGCGTGTCCAGCTCGAGCTCGGCCATCCGGGCGGCGTCCGACGGGTCGGGGAAGAGCGCGGTCTTCTCCAGGTCGAGGGCCTCGTCCAGCAGTTCGCGGACCTCGTCGAGGGTGCCGTCCAGCCGGCCGCGCTGGCGCGCCTCGCGCTGCCGCTTGGACACCTGACGGCGCAGGTCGTCCAGGCCCCGTAGGCCGTCCGCCCCACGGCGCATCAGTTCGCGCAGCGCCTGCCGGGGCGACGCCCCGCCCAGGACCTGCTCGCCGATCTCGTCGAGCGCGGCGGCGACGTCGTACGGCGGCTCGAGCGGGTCGCGCCCACCGGACCAGCGGCCGTAGCGGTACGCCGGGAGGCTCATGACCCGCTGTCGCGGCGGTCGTCGTCGCGGCCCTCACGGAACGCCTGGTACGCAAGGTCTCTGCGCATCCTGGTGACCTCCCGGACGGGCCGCATCAGCGGCCGGATCACCAGCGCGTAGATCAGGCCCGCCGCGACCAGCAGCCACAGGTCGGACGCGCCGGCCGTGGCGATCACATAGGCCACCGCGAGGAACACCGCCAGGCTGAGCAGCCCGGTGAGCAGCACCCGCCGGCGGAGCGCCAGGACGTCCGGGACCGCGGGCCCGGTCATCGGCCGCCGTACACCGTGCGTCCGGGCACGGCGTCCTTGGACAGGCGGCGGTTGAGGTGCAGACCCTCGAGCGCGAACTCCAGGGCGGCGGCGGCCAGACCAGGCGACTCCTCCTCGATGCCGAGCCGGCTCAGCAGCGCGGCCAGGCCGGGCACGGTTCCCACCCGCTGGAGCAGGTCCGCCGCGGGCACGAGGTCGCCGGTCTCGACCGAGGCGCCCTCGTCGAAGCGGGCCTGCAGGCCGGACAGGTCCAGGCCGGCGAGCCGGGCGCGGAAGGTGTCGGCGGTCGCCTTGCGCAGCAGGTGCGCGAGGACCTCCATCTCGCGGCCCTCCTCGGCCGACTCGAACTCCACCTTGCCCCGCGAGGCCGGTACGACGGCGGGCAGGTCGCACACGCGCGCCACGGCCTGGGACTCGCCGGTGAGGGCGGCCCGGCGTACGGCGGAGGCGGCCACCGTCTCGGCGGCGCCGACGGCGAACCGCGCGCTGACGCCGGAGCGCTGGTCGACCTGCGCCGAGTCGCGGACCAGCCGGGTGAACCGGGCGACGATCTCGAGCAGGTGGTCGGGCAGGACCGGCGCCGCGAAGGCGGAACCGGGCCAGGTGGTGACCGCCTCCTGCCGGATGAGGTCCAGCTCGTCCTCGAGGCGGAGCGGGTAGTGGGTGCGGACCTCGGCCCCGAACCGGTCCTTGAGCGGCGTGATGATGCGGCCGCGGTTGGTGTAGTCCTCGGGGTTCGCGCTGGCGACCAGCAGCAGGTCGAGCGGCAGGCGCAGCAGGTAGCCGCGCACCTGGATGTCGCGCTCCTCGAGGACGTTGAGCAGCGAGACCTGGATCCGCTCCGCGAGGTCCGGCAACTCGTTGATGCTGAACACCCCGCGGTTGGTGCGCGGGACGAGGCCGTAGTGCACGGTCTCGGGGTCCCCGAGGGTCCGACCCTCCGCCACCTTGATCGGGTCCACGTCGCCGATGAGGTCACCGACGCTGGTGTCGGGGGTGGCCAGCTTCTCGCCGTACCGGTCGTCCCGGTGCTTCCACCCGACCGGCAGCGCGTCGCCGAGCTCGGACAGCAGCTGCCGGCAACGCCCGCAGACCGGCGCGTACGGGTGGTCGTTGATCTCGCAGCCCGCGACGACCGGGGTCCACTCGTCGAGCAGGCCGGTGATCGTCCGGATCAGGCGGGTCTTGCCCTGGCCGCGCTCGCCGAGCAGCACGAGGTCGTGGCCGGCCAGCAGGGCCCGCTCGACCTCCGGGAGCACCGTCTCGTCGAAGCCGAGGATGCCCGGGAAGGCCGTCTGACCGGCGGCGAGCCGGGTCAGCAGGTTGTCGCGGATCTCGGCCTTGACGGTCTTGTGCTCGTGGCCGCCGGCCCGCAGTTCGCCGAGGGTGGAGGGGGAGGGGGAGCTCGTCACCCGTCCACGCTACGTCCGGGCCGGCTGTCTCGCACCCGGCGAGGGCCCGGGCTCCGGCAGGATGGCCGACATGACCGTCCTCGCCGTCGACGTCGGCGGCACCAAGATGGCGGCCGGGCTGGTCGACGAGGACGGCGTCGTACGGCGGCACAGCCGGATCGAGACGGTGCCCGGGGAGCCCTGGCCGAGCCTGGTCGCGATGCTCGACGGACTGGTCGGGGACGAGCGCATCGACGGTGTCGGCGTCGGGTGCGGCGGGCCGATGGAGTGGCCCGCGGGGGTCGTCTCGCCGCTGAACATCCCGGGCTGGCGCGGTTTCCCGCTGCGGGCGGAACTGGCCGCCCGCTGGCCGGGCGTGCCGGTACGGCTGCACAACGACGCGATCACGTTCGCGGCGGCGGAGCACTGGCGTGGCGCGGGGCGACACGTCGACGACATGGTCGGGATGGTGGTGTCGACCGGCGTCGGCGGCGGTCTCGTGCTGGGCGGCCGGATCGTCGACGGCGCGAGCGGCAACGGCGGCCACATCGGCCACGTCGTGGTCGAGCCGGACGGGCCGCTGTGCACCTGCGGCGGCCGGGGCTGCCTGGAGGCGGTCGCTCGCGGACCGGCCACCGTCGCGTGGGCCCGGGCGCAGGGCAGCCCGGCGACGGACGGCCGGGCGCTGGCGGAGCTTGCCGTGCAGGGCGACCCCGTCGCGCTGGCGGCGTTCGCCCGCACCGGCCGTGCGGTGGGCACCGTCGTGGCGTCCGTCGCGGCCCTGCTCGACGTGCGCGTGGTCGTCATCGGTGGCGGCCTTGCCGATGCCGGCCGGGTGCTCTGGGACCCGCTGCAGGAGGCGTTCGCGGCGCAGGCCCGGCTGCCCTACCTCGTCGGTGTGCGGGTGGTGCCGTCCGCCTTGGGCGGCGACGCCGGTCTGCTCGGGGCGGCGGCTCTCGTGCTGGCCGGCGACCGTTACTGGACCGGCGACTGAGGGCCCCACAGCGCCTGTCCGGTGACAGACTCGGGCCGTGACCGCCGTCTCCGCCCCCCTGGTCACCCTGGACGACATCCAGGCCGCCCGGCGGCTGCTCGACGGCGTCGCGCGCACGACACCGGTGGAGCCCTCCCGGTCCCTGTCCGAACGGGTCGGCGGGCCCGTGCTCCTCAAGTGCGAGAACCTCCAGCAGACCGGCTCGTTCAAGATCCGCGGTGCCTACGTCCGGATCGCCAGGCTCACCGAGGCGGAGCGTGCCGGGGGCGTGGCCGCGGCGAGTGCGGGCAACCACGCCCAGGGGGTCGCCCTCGCGGCCCGGCTGCTGGGCTGCCGGGCGACAGTGTTCATGCCCGAGTCCGCGCCGCTGCCCAAGATCGCGGCCACCAAGGCGTACGGCGCCGAGGTGCACCTGCACGGCAGCACCGTCGACGAGGCGCTGGAGGCGGCGACGGCCTGGGCGGCCGAGCGGGGAGCGGTCCTCATCCACCCGTTCAACCACCCGGACGTCATCGCCGGCCAGGGGACGGTGGGCCTCGAGATCCTCGAGCAGGTCCCCGACGTGAAGACGATCGTGGTCGGGACGGGCGGCGGCGGACTGGTGTCCGGCATCGCGGTCGCGGTGAAGGCACTCCGGCCCGACGTGCAGGTGGTGGGCGTCCAGGCCGCGGGGGCGGCGGCTTTCCCCGACTCGCTGCGGGCCGGCCGGCCGGTGGCCCTCGGCGCCATGGCGACCATTGCCGACGGGATCGCCGTCGGCTGCCCCGGCGACGTGACGTTCCGGCACGTCCGCGAGCTCGTCGACAGCATCGTCACCGTCGACGAGGACGCGCTGTCCCGCGCGCTGCTGTACTCGCTCGAGCGGGCCAAGCTCGTCGTGGAGCCGGCCGGTGCCGCCGCGGTGGCGGCGCTGATGGAGGACCCCGGCTCCTTCGCGGGACCGGTCGTCGCGGTGATCTCGGGCGGCAACATCGACCCGGTGCTGCTGTCCAAGGTCATCCGCCACGGCATGATCGCCGCCGGCCGCTACCTGTCGCTGCGCGTCCGCATTCCGGACCGCCCGGGCGAGCTGGCCCGGCTGCTCGGCGTCCTGGCCGACAGCGGCGCGAACGTGCTGGACGTCGAGCACCAGCGCACCGGCCGCGGGCTGCACCTGGACGAGGTCGTCGTCGAGCTGCAGCTGGAGACGCGGGGCCGCGAGCACGGCGACGACGTGGTCGCGCGCCTGCAGGCCGCGTCGTACGTCGTGACCCCGGGCTGAGCGAGCGGTGGCGAGCGGTGGCGAGCGGTCAGCCGGTGTAGGGCGTGGCGGAGAGCAGCTCGACCTGCATCGCCCTGCCGTTCGGCAGCGTGTAGCTGACCGTCTCGCCGATCTTGGCGCCGGTCAGGGCCAGGCCGAGCGGCGACTGCGCGGAGTAGACCTCGACGTCGTCGTGGGTGTTGTCCTCCCGGGAGCCGATGAGGAACCGCTCCGGGGTGTCGTCACCGGGGAAGCGGACCTCGACGACCATGCCCGGCCCCGCGACGCCCGCGGTCGTCGGTGCCTCGCCGACCTTCGCGTCGCGCAGCAGCACGGTGAGCTGGCGGATGCGGGCCTCGAGCTTGCCCTGCTCCTCCTTGGCGGCGTGGTAGCCGCCGTTCTCCTTGAGGTCGCCCTCCTCGCGGGCCGCCTCGATCTTGGCGACGATGTCGGCCCGGCCGGGACCGCTCGCATGGTCGAGCTCGGCCTTGAGCCGGTCATAGGCCTCCTGGGTCAGCCAGGTGGTCTGCTGGCCACTCTCGGTGCTCACGCTCGGTTCTCCCGTGCTGTCGTCTGGTGGAGCCCCTCATGTTACGGCGGCGCGGGCCGCGTGACGGCCGTTCACAGGCGTCTGCAGCCGACGACCTCCCCGGTGGCCGGGCGGGTCTTCGTCGTGAGGGTGTACGTCACGACCTGCGTGCGGTCCTTCGCGGGACCGACCGGCACGAGCGCGCTGCCCGCCTCGACGCCGCTGCGGTCCCGGGCCCGCACCCGGCACTCACCCCGCACGCCCTTCACCCCGCTGACCTCGAAGGTCACCCGGACCGCGTGGTCGGAGATCACCTCGTAGCTCCTCACCTGCGCGTCCAGGCGACCCCGCTGGTAGCGGTCGTAGAACAGGTACGCAGCGACGGCCACGGCGAGCGCAAGGAGCACCGCCAGCGCCCTGGTGAGGGTCCTGGCGGCGGCGCTCGGCTCGTCGTACCGGCCGGCCGGTCTGGTCACGGGACTCCCTGTCGGATGTCGGTTGTTGCGGTAAGGGACGATCGTCCCTCGGGACCGGAGCAGGAGGAACATCGGTGGTGGACCAGGAGCAGTTGCGCCTCATGTGCGTACACGCTCACCCGGACGACGAGTCCAGCAAGGGTGCGGCCACCATGGCGCGTTACGCGCGGGAGGGGGTGGACGTCCTCGTGGTGACCCTCACCGACGGCTCGCGCGGATCGGTCCTGAACCCCGCGATGGACCGGCCCGACGTGCTCGAGAACATCAGGGGCATCCGCGCGCTGGAGATGGAGAAGGCGCGCCACATCCTCGGCGTGCGCCAGGTGTTCCTCGGTTTCGTGGATTCCGGGCTGCCCGAGGGCGACCCGCTGCCGCCGCTGCCCGACGGGTGCTTCGGGGCAGGCGACGTCGACGAGCAGACCCGCGCCCTGGTCGAGGTCATCCGGCGCGAGCGCCCGCACGTGGTGACGACGTACGACGAGAACGGCGGCTACCCGCATCCCGACCACATCCGCTGCCACGTCGTGTCGATCGCCGCGTTCGAGGCGGCCGGCGACCCGGACCGCTACCCCGACGCCGGCGATCCCTGGCAGCCGCTGAAGCTGTATTACAACTTCACGTTCCACAAGGAGCGCTTCACGGCCCTGCACGACGCCATGACGGCGCGCGGACTCGAGTCGCCGTACGCCGAACAGCTGGCGAAATGGGAGGACAAGCCCGAGGATGCCGACCGGCTCACGACGCGGGTGCCCTGCGCAGAGTTCTTCGCGACCCGCGACCAGGCGCTGATCGCACACGCGACCCAGGTCGACCCGAACGGACGCTGGTTCGCCGCCCCGATCGACCTGCAGCAGGCGGCCTGGCCGACCGAGGACTTCCAGCTGGTCCGGTCGCTGGTCGACACCACGCTCCCCGAGGACGACCTGTTCGCGGGGGTCCGGGAGAAGGCGAACCGATGATGTCTGCAACCGCCGCCCTGGCTGCCTCGGCGCAGGGGGCCGGCAGCACCGCAGGCCCCCTCGGCCTGCTCGTCGTGCTGCTCATCGGGGTCTCGCTCGTGCTGCTGATCCGCAACATGAACGGTCGCCTGCGCCGGCTGCCCCCCACCTTCGAGGACAAGCACGAGAAGCCGCAGGACCCTGAGGGCCCCGAGGACCGGCCGGCGCCGTAGCGGCGGCGCATTCAGTCGTCGTGGCTGCGCCGGCCCCGCTTGATCTCGGAGCGCCGGTGCTTGCCCTGCAGACGCCTCTCCTGGCTGCCCCGGGTCGGCCTGGTCGGCCGGCGTGGTGCCGCCGGAGGGGCGATCGCCCGGCGCAGCAGTTCGGCCAGCCGGCGCTCCGCGGTCTCGCGGTTCATCAGCTGGCTGCGGTGTTCGCTGGCCGCGACCGTGAGTACGCCGTCGACCAGTCGGCCGGCGAGGCTCGCCAGGGCCCGCGTACGCAGGTGTTCGGGGAGAGACGGTGAGCGACCCACGTCGAAGGACAGCTCGGCCCGGCTGTCGGTCGTGTTGACCGACTGGCCGCCGGGCCCGGACGACCGGCTGAAGCGCCAGCTGAGTTCGGCCTCGGGCAGCACGAGGCGCGGCGTCACCTGCAGCGGCCCGGGCACCGGGTCAGCCTAGGAGCGCCTCAGGCGCCGGCCACCTGCGGCCGTACGACGTGCAGGGCGGGCCGCACCCCGGGTGAGGGCCTGGTGCGGAGCCAGCGCTCGAGGTTCTCGGCGCGGAACGGCCGGCTCCAGTAGTAGCCCTGCCCGAGCGTGCAGCCGAGTTCGGACAGGTGCGCCGCCTGGACGGGCGTCTCGATGCCCTCCGCGACCGTGGTCAGGTGCATCTCGGTGCCGAGCCGGACGATGTTGTTCACGATGGCCCGGTCCCGGTCGTTCGTGGTCATCCCGGCGACGAACGACCGGTCGACCTTGATCTCGTCGATGGGGAACCGGCGCAGGTAGGCCAGCGACGAGTAGCCGGTGCCGAAGTCGTCGAGCGACAGGCCGATCCCGGCCTCGCTGAGCTGGTCGAGGACCTGTCCGGCGGAGGGGGCGGCGAGCGCGTGCTCGGTGAGTTCGAGCCGGAGCCGGTCCGGCGCGAGGCCGTGCGCCCTGAGCCGGTCGAGGACCAGCGCGGGCAGTGCCCGGTCGGCGACCTGCATGGCGGACACGTTCACGCTGACCCGGGCCGGCCCACTCCCCTGGTGGCCCCAGATCGCCGCCTGCCGGCAGGCCTCGTCCAGGACCCAGTCGCCCAGCTCCCCGATGACTCCCGACTCCTCGGCGATGGGGATGAACTCGGCCGGCGGGATGGCGCCGCGCACCGGGTGCGTCCAGCGCACCAGGGCCTCGACGGCGACCAGCCGCTCGTCGGTGAGGGATACCTGGGGCTGGTAGACGAGGTGCAGCTGGCCGTCGCGGATCGCCTCGGTCAGCTCCTGCTCGACCGTGCGCCGGGTCGCCGCCCGGTAGCGGGCGTGGTCGTCGAGGAAGGCGAACTGTCCGCGGCCGGCGGCCTTGGCCAGGGCCAGGGCGTTCTCCGCGTCGGCGAGCAGGGAGCCGCTGTCGGAGCCGAGGCGGCCGACGGCACCGCCGATGCTCGCGGACAGCTCGACCGTCCGGTCGGCGGCCTCGAACGCGGGCCCGAACGCGGCCGTGATGGCCTGGGCGAGCTGGTTCATGGCCGCGCGGTCGGCCGACTCGACGATGACGAGGAACGAGTCGCCGCCCCAGCGGCCCACCGTGGACTCCCGGCCGACGACGGCCCGGATCCGCTGTCCCGCCGCGCGTACGACGTCGTCGGCAGCGGCGGACCCGATCAACTCGTTCAGCCGGCGGAACCGGTCGAGGTCCATGAGCAGCACGCTGACGGCGGTGCCGGACCGCCCGATCGCCTGGACCAGCCGGTCGACGAGCAGGGCCCTGTTCGGAAGCCCCGTGAGCTCGTCGCGGACGCTGCGCCGGGCCAGCTCCGTCGCCGCGCGCCGGCGGTCGGTCACATCCAGGGCGACGACCAGCCGCGCGTCGGCCCCCCAGGCGGGCACGAGACGGCTGTAGACCTCGACCTGCAGGATCGAGCCGTCCTTGGTGCAGTGCAGGCGGAGCGCGCCGCCGTCGAACTGCGTCACCGGCCGCTCGAGGTCCGCGAGCAGCGCCTCCTGCGCCTCGGCGGGCCGGATCTGGGCGCTGGTCATCGAGAGGAACTCGTCGCGGCTCCAGCCGTAGTGCCGCACCGCCGCGTCGTTCACGGCCAGGAACCGCAGGCTGCTCCGGTCGTACACCCACATCGGCATCGGCGACTCGTCGAACACGGCCTGCCAGGCCGCGTCGCTCTGGCTGAGTGCGTCCTGGGTCCGGGCCAGCCGCGTGGTGACCCAGCCGATGCTCTCACCCATCAGGACCGACAGCGGCACCCCGTAGACGAGGCTGATCAGCGGAGCCCCGTGCGCCGCGTGCCGCTCGAGCAGGGGTACGACGTACGCGACGACGATCAGCGGTGACATCGCGAGCGTGGTGCCGCGGCGATGGCCCAACCCGATCCACGCCGCGAGGACCGTGAACAGCACCGTGTAGCGGAACCCGTCGATGCCGGTGAAGATGTTGTGGGCGGCGATCAGAACGAGGGCGAGGAGAGCGATCCACAGGCTGGCCAGCCGGGGCCAGCGGTGCCAGGGGAGCAGGGCGATGACGCCAGCGGCCACGATGGCGCAGACGCCCACGGCGGCCAGCCCTGCGTGGCTGCGGGCGGGCAGCCACGGCGAGACGGCGACGATGACCAGTCCGCACAACGCGTAGAGGGCGGCGGCCAGCCGGGCCGTGGCGGTGCGGTCGAGCGGGTGCCCGGAGTCGTCGTGCGCCGCCACGTCGCTCGTCACCGCCCTGTCCTGTCGCTGGTCGCTTCCTCCCTGTCCATCGCCCACGAAGTGATCGTGTTCCGCCACGAACGGGTGAATCCCGCGATGCCGAAGGGGACACGGCCCCTCATTCGGGACATCTCGTCCCCTGCCGCCCTCCCCGGAGGTGTCCCGCACGTGCTGGATGATGCTGGCGCGTGCTCGCGCGACGTGCCCGCGGGGTACCGCTGACAACGGCACCCGTGTCGAGATGAGCCGACCGTCGATCCAGCGAGAGAGATCCCTCCATGCCTAACCGCCTGGCCGCCGCGACCAGCCCGTATCTGCAGCAGCACAAGGACAATCCTGTGCACTGGTGGGAGTGGACGCCGGAGGCTTTTGAAGAGGCCGAGCAGCGAGGCGTGCCGGTCCTGCTGTCCATCGGTTACGCGGCCTGCCACTGGTGCCATGTGATGGCGCACGAGTCGTTCGAGGACGAAGCGACCGCGGACTACATGAACGCGAACTTCGTGAACATCAAGGTGGACCGCGAGGAACGGCCGGACATCGACGCGGTCTACATGGAGGCCGTTCAGGCCATGACCGGCCACGGCGGCTGGCCGATGACCTCGTTCCTCACGCCCAAGGGCGAGCCGTTCTTCTGCGGGACCTACTGGCCCAGCGAGTCGCGCCACGGCATGCCGGCCTTCGGTGAGGTGCTGCAGTCCGTGGCGCAGGCCTGGCAGACCCGCCGCGACGAGGTCGAGGCGGCCGGCGCCGACGTCGTCAGCCGGTTGTCCGCGCGCCCCGCGGGCGGGGTGTCCCAGGAGGTGACACCGGAGCTGCTCGACCAGGCGGCGGGGTCGCTGCGGAGCACGTACGACGCGGACTCCGGCGGGTTCGGCAGCGCGCCGAAGTTCCCGCCGTCGATGGCCCTGGAGTTCCTGCTGCGCCGGGCGGCCCGGACCGGCGGCGCCGGTCTCGACCTGGTGGACGGGACCTGCCGGGCGATGGCCCGTGGCGGCCTGTACGACCAGCTGGCCGGCGGCTTCGCCCGGTACTCGGTGGACCAGCACTGGGTGGTCCCGCACTTCGAGAAGATGCTCTACGACAACGCCCTTCTGCTGCGCGTCTACGTGCACTGGTGGCGGTCGACGGGCTCGGAGTTCGCCCGTCGGGTCGCGCTGGAGACCGGCGAGTTCCTGCTGCGCGACCTGCGCACCCCCGAGGGCGGGTTCGCCTCGGCGCTCGACGCGGACACCGACGGGGTCGAGGGTCTGACCTACGTCTGGACTCCCGAGCAGCTCGTCGAGGCACTGGGTGAGGAGGACGGCCGCTGGGCGGCGGCGCAGCTGGGCGTCACCGCCCGGGGCACCTTCGAGCACGGCACCTCGGTGCTCCAGCGGCTGCAGGAGCCCGACGATCCGGCGCGGTACGAGCGCGTACGGGCGGCCCTGCTGGAGGAGCGGCTGACCCGGCCGCAGCCCGGCCGGGACGACAAGATCGTCGCGGCCTGGAACGGGCTGGCGGTGGCAGCCCTTGCGGAGGGCGGCGTACTGCTCGACCGGCCGGACTGGGTGGTGGCGGCGGACCGATGCGCCGACCTGCTCGGCCGGGTGCACTGGGCCGGCTCGCGCCTGCACCGGACTTCCCGCGACGGGACGGCGGGCCGCAACGCGGGCGTCCTGGAGGACTACGCCGATGTGGCCGAGGGTCTGCTGACCCTGCATCAGGTGACCGGCGACCCGCGCCGGCTGGCCGCGGCCGGGGCGCTGCTCGACGTCGTGCTCGACCGGTTCGGCGACGGCAACGGCGGGTTCTTCGACACCGCCGACGACGCCGAGCAACTCGTACGACGCCCGCAGGACCCGACCGACAACGCGACCCCGTCCGGCACCGCGGCGGCCGCCGGCGCGCTGCTCACCTACGCCGCGCTGACCGGGTCCGAGCGCCACCGGTCGGCCGCGGAGGCGGCCCTCGGGACGGTGGCGCCGGTGTTCGCCCGGCACGCCCGGTTCGCGGGATGGGCCTGCGCGGTCGCCGAGGCACTGGTCGCCGGTCCGGCTGAGGTGGCCGTCGTCGACCGGCCGGACCTGCTGGCGGTTGCCCGGCGGGCCACGTCGCCCGGGGCCGTCGTCGTGACCGGGGGCCCGCTGCTGGAGGGCCGGCCCGCGGGCGCGGCGTACGTCTGCCGCGGCTTCGTGTGCGAGGCCCCGACGACCGACGAGGCGAGGTTGCGCGAGCAGCTCGGTGTCGTCGTCTGACGGATCCGGCGAGGCCTCTGGACGCAGTCCTGTAGCGGTGTAACCATGTAATCAGCCAGACAGGAGGCGTCCCATGAAGCAGCCCCACGACAGGCACACGAGGTCCGGCGGACGCGGCGGCGGTCGCCTCCGCGGCGACGACGAGGTCCCGGCGGCCGAGGGCATCGAGGGCTGGTTCGCCGGCCGGTTGCCCGACGGTTGGTTCATCGGACCGCCCAGCGTGACCGTCGACCGGGACGAGGTCCTCGTCGTCGGCCGGCTGGCGGCACCGGAGGCCCCAGCCGTCGATCCGGCCGCCGTTGCTGGGGCCGAGGCCGGGCGCATCAGCCGGTTCCGGGAGGAGACCCGGGAACGGCGCATGCAGGTCGCCCGCGAGGCCGAGCACCGCTTTGGGCGCAAGGTGGCCTGGGGAGTCGAGGCGGGGGACACCAGGCAGCTGTTCACGACGCTGTCCGTACCAGTCATGACGCGGCTGCGACAGCCGGAGCGACAGGTGCTGGACACCCTCGTCGAGGCCGGCGTCGCCCGGTCCCGCTCCGAGGCCCTGGCCTGGTCGGTGAAGCTCGTGGGACGCAACGCGGACACCTGGCTCGCCGAACTGCGCACGGCGCTCGAGTCGGTGCAGCGGGTGCGGGAGCAGGGGCCGACCTGACGGGGCTTTTGCGGCAACAGGAAAAAGTCGCGTCGCATGGCATCGGGAATGGCGATTATTGCCTCAAAGATGTCCGCAGGATGTCGGCCGTCTTGCCATCAGGTGCCTTATGTCACAGGGCCAGGGGTGTCGCCCCGTGTCATGACGCGGCACACTTCCGGGTAGTTGCCATGTCTGCACGCTCTGACCTCGATGGAGAGGAACCCATGACGACCACCGTGAGCCCCAAGGCGATTCCCGGTCTGGAGCAGGCACCCACGCGTCACGCCAGGCTGCTGGCGTGGGTCAAGGAGATCGCCGAGCTGACCAAGCCGGACCGGGTCGAGTGGGCCGACGGGTCGGAGGAGGAGTGGCAGCGGCTGACGCAGCTGCTCGTGGACAACGGCACGTTCCTGAAGCTGGACGAGGCGAAGCGCCCGAACAGCTTCTACGCGAAGTCCGACCCGACCGACGTCGCGCGGGTCGAGGACCGCACCTTCATCTGTTCCGAGAACGAAGCCGACGCGGGCCCGACGAACAACTGGATGGCTCCCGCCGAGATGCGGTCGACCCTCCAGCCGCTGTTCGACGGCTCCATGCGCGGCCGCACGATGTACGTCGTCCCGTTCTGCATGGGCCCGCTGGGCGGCAACATCAGCCAGCTGGGTGTCGAGATCACCGACTCGCCGTACGTCGTGGTGTCGATGAAGATCATGACGCGGATGGGCCAGGCCGCCCTCGACCTGCTCGGTGAGGACGGCTTCTTCGTCCCAGCCGTGCACACCGTCGGTGCGCCGCTCGAGGCCGGCCAGCAGGACGTGGCGTGGCCGTGCAACGAGACCAAGTACATCGTCCACTACCCCGAGACCCGCGAGATCTGGTCGTACGGCTCGGGCTACGGCGGCAACGCCCTGCTCGGCAAGAAGTGCTTCGCGCTGCGCATCGCCTCGGTCATGGCCCGGGACGAGGGCTGGATGGCTGAGCACATGCTCATCCTGAAGCTGACCCCCCCGAGCGGCGAGGCGAAGTTCGTGACGGCCGCGTTCCCGTCCGCGTGCGGCAAGACCAACCTCGCGATGCTGCAGCCGACCGTCCCCGGCTGGACGGTCGAGACCGTCGGCGACGACATCGCCTGGATGCGCTTCGGCGAGGACGGCCGGCTGTACGCCATCAACCCGGAGGCGGGCTTCTTCGGCGTCGCCCCCGGCACCGGCAACGACACCAACGCCAACGCCGTGAAGACCTTCTACGGCAACTCCATCTTCACCAACGTCGCCCTGACCGACGACGGCGACGTGTGGTGGGAGGGCCTGACCGACCAGCCCCCGGCGCACCTCACCGACTGGAAGGGCAACGACTGGACCCCCGTGTCGGAGACGCCGGCGGCCCACCCGAACGCCCGCTTCACCACCCCGGCCGGCCAGTGCCCGACCATCGCGCCGGAGTGGGAGGACCCCAAGGGCGTCCCGATCTCGGCGATCCTGTTCGGTGGCCGCCGCGCGTCCGCCGTGCCGCTGGTCACCGAGTCCTTCGACTGGCAGCACGGGGTCTTCATGGGCGCCACCGTCTCCTCCGAGACCACCGCGGCCGCGGCCGGCGCCATCGGCCAGCTCCGCCGCGACCCGTTCGCCATGCTGCCGTTCTGCGGCTACAACATGGGCGACTACGCCGGTCACTGGCTCGAGATCGGCGAGGCCACCACGGCCGACAAGCTGCCCCGCATCTACGCCGTCAACTGGTTCCGCAAGGACGCCAACGGCAAGTGGCTGTGGCCCGGGTTCGGCGAGAACAGCCGGGTCCTGAAGTGGATCGTCGACCGCCTCGAGGGCACCGTCGAGGGCGTCGAGACGCCGATCGGCCGGCTCCCGAAGCGCGAGGAGCTCGACCTCGACGGCCTCGACATCCCGTCCGAGGACCTCGACCTGCTGCTGTCGGTCGACCCGGAGATCTGGAAGCAGGAGGCCGGGCTCATCCCCGAGTTCTTCGCCCAGTTCGGCGACCACCTTCCGCCGGCCCTCGCCGCGGAGCACGGCAAGCTCGTGGAGCGTCTCGAGCAGCAGTAACTCCTCGCACAACCCCGTCGTACGACCGAACCCGCCGCGTCTTGTGACCTGGCGGGTTCGGTCGTTTCCGGGAGGGCCCGCCTGCGTTGTCCGTGGGCGCCCACGCCGCCCGTGGACTGCGTCCGGCTGACGCCTTCGTCCCGGCTTGCGTCCGGCTCATCGTGGCTCAGGTGCCACGGTCGCCCGGACGCAAGGCGGCGTCCGGTGGTGGCGCCACGCTTGCGTCCGGCTCATCGTGGCTCAGGTGCCACGACTGCCCGGACGCAGCGACGTGGGCCGGACGCGGCGGGGGCGGCCCGGCGCGCGCCGCGGGCGTCCTGACGAGCGAGGAGCTGCTCGTGTTCCTCGAGGGCCTCGTCGAGGAGTCCGCGCGGTCGGCGCGGCGTATGACGTGACCGACGGGGCGTGCCGCTGCGGGGTCCGGTCGGATGATGCCGGGCTGACCCGATAGGCCCTTTGTGACCCGGATCCCCTTGCTCTTGTTCAGGCAGCGGCCGACCCT